>JACMOJ010000540.1 GCA_014378085.1 Burkholderiales bacterium
GCGTAGTGTCGATGCGTCGGGTCGTCACGCACAATTGCCCATGCCATGAACGCAATGATTAGCGTGCATCCCGCACTCGCCCACATGATGTTTCGCCAGCCAAACATGTCTACCAATATCCGCAGCGGTGCGCCCGCAGCCACCGCGCCGAACACACCGACCGCCAGTGCTGCAGCGGAGGCAAGCGCAAACTGTCGCGCCGGCATCCAGTGTGCGGCAAGTTTTAACATCGCCACAAATGCCACGCCAACCGAGCCACCGATCAGCAGACGGCCGGTGTTCGCCCAAATTACGGTCTCCGCCATGGCAAATACCGCCGTGCCGCACGCCGCAATCGCCGCGCCGCAGGTCATCAAAATGCGCGGGCCGTAGCGGTCCGCCAGCAGACCGGTTGGAATCTGCATCGCCACGTAGCTGTAAAAGTAGAAGGCCGACAAATTGCCCAGCCCTGCGGCCGTGAGATTAAACGTCTGCGATAACTCGGCGGTGATGACGGCTGGCGCAACCCGTTGGTAAAAGCCGACAAAGTACAACGCGGCACCGATGCCCCAAACCAGCCAGGCAATAGCGACGGGTGGCGTTGGTGGGGTTGGTAGCGCTGGTGGCGCGGGCGACGTCATTGCTGCTTGGTGAGTTTGGTTTCGCGAAGGTACAAAAATGCGGGGAGAGCAAACGACAAGCCGATGATGAGGTTGGCGGGGATAAATGCCCACCAATAGCGAATGCCAAGACGCTTCGATTCAGCGTACAAAAACGGCCAGAACACCACACACGAAATGGTGAAGTCAGCTAGGGTAGCCGCTGCAATCGGGCTCCCCCACGCCAGCGACAGCGCACCGGAACTTCCCGGGGCATAAGCGAGATAGCCGAAGTAGACCGCGTACGGCGTGATGGCACCAACGATGGCAGCAAGGAGATAAAAGCGTCTCATCTAGCGCGGCATAAAAAATAGAAACACAAGCAGCGACGGGCGATTTCGGGCAAAAAATGCCGGAAAATGCCGTCATTGCTAGGGTTTATACCTGCTCCCATGGCAAACCATGTTTACGCCACCCGCCGCTGTTGCCGCGCTGGTGGTGGTCGTCAAGATCGCCCTCGAAGCCTTCCAGAACGTTATAAACCTTGGTGAAGCCCGCGCTTTCGAGCGCCTGGCCCGCATCGACACTGCGATTACCCGAGCGACAGATCAACACGACCGGGCGATTGGTTGAGTGGCCACAAGCCTTTTTCACTTGGCCGACAAAATGCGGATTGATATCCCAGTCAGGACCATCGTTCCACGGAATCATCATCGCGCCGACCGGATGACCAACAAAAAGAAATTCCATCTCGCTGCGGCAATCGACAAATACAGCCGTCGGATCCTGGGCAAGAAAGCGGTGTGCGTCGTCAGGTTTAAGATGATCCATGGTAGGTCCTTTCAAATTGATTATAGCGAGCGGCTTGCTGCGGCTTTAACCGCAGCGTTCGTCGTCTTGGCATGACCGTTACTGAGTGGCGGTGTCATAATCGATTTACCCCATGACCAATAGATTGTGTGAGCCCATGAACGCGCTGGATGCGATTTTTGTAAGAGACAAGCTGATTGCCAGCGAAGCTGATCGGATGGAAGCCGCAGTGATCGAATGGCGGCGCGATATTCACGCCAACCCAGAGCTGGGTAATCGCGAATTTCGAACCGGCACGCTAGTCGCGCAACACCTGCGGGCGCTCGGTTTCGACGACGTGCAAGAGAAAGTTGCCTACACCGGTGTGGTTGGTCTACTCAAAGGTGGCAAGCCTGGTCCTTGTGTGGCATTACGCGCCGACATGGATGGCTTGCCGGTGGTGGAAGAAAACGATCTACCTTTCAAGAGCACCGTACGCTCCGAGTGGAACGGCGTGGCGTGTGGTGTGATGCACGCATGCGGGCACGACACCCACGTGGCGATTTTGATGGGCGTTGCAGAAATACTGGCGGGGATGCGTGAGCATCTCGCGGGTTCGGTGAAGTTCATTTTTCAGCCGGCGGAAGAAATGCCACCGGCGGGTGAAGAGGGCGGTGCAGCCTTGATGATCAAGGAGGGCTGTCTCGAAAATCCCAAGGTTGATGCCATCTTTGGGCTGCACATCACCTCAAAGCTCCACACCGGCCAGATTGGCTACCGCCCGGGGCCGTTCATGGCAAGCGCTGATACGTTCCAAATTTTCCTGCGCGGCAACCAGACACACGGTGCGCAACCGTGGAGCGGGGTGGATCCCATCGTGATCGGCTCGCAGGTGGTACTGGGCCTGCAGACCATCGTCTCGCGAAAAATGAATCTGACACAAGAACCGTCAGTGGTGACGGTTGGCAGTTTCCAAGCGGGGAACCGCTCCAACATCATCCCCGACGAAGCGAAAATGGAAGGCACAATTCGTGCGTTTAATGAATCACAACGCGACGACATTCACGCCTTCATCGAAAAGATTACGACGTTGATTGCCGAGTCGGGTGGCGCAAAAGCGCATGTGCATATCAATCGCGGTTATCCGGTTACGATTAACGATGAGGCACTCACGGCGTGGTCGGTACCGGTGATGAAACGTGCCATTGGCGACACCAACGTCAACTTGACGTTAAAGACTTGCGGGGCTGAAGATTTTTCCTTCTTCCAGCAAAAAGTGCCGGGCTTGTTTTTCAATATCGGTTGTACGCCGCGTGACAAGGATTGCAAATATGCGCCGTCTAACCATAGCCCGCGTTTCTATGTCGACGAGAGTGGCTTCAAGATCGGCGTGAAGGCGCTGACGACGTTGACGCTCGACTGGCTCGATACCAACGCCGCCGCGTCCAACGAAGTTGCCAACCAAGTGTCCAACCAAGTTGCCAAGTGAGTTATCTCGGCTGTTTTGATCTGTTTAAAATTGGCATCGGTCCGTCCAGTTCGCATACCGTTGGGCCGATGCGCGCCGCGCGACGATTTTTAATGGAGCTCGCGAAGGCTGACTTTGATCGTGTAACGAGAGTCGAAGTCGAATTATTCGGCTCCCTTGCGCATACCGGTAAAGGGCACGCAACCGACACCGCCATCGTTCTTGGCCTCAATGGGCAAGTGCCAGAGGATGTCGACACCGCGAACGTCGGAAGTTTTCTTGCGGCCATCACAAAGGTCAATCGGTTAATGCTGTTGGCCAAGCGCGAAGTCGGCTTTTCCCCGCTGACCCACATTCGATTTAATTTGCGCGACCTGTTGCCGGTGCACTCCAACGGCATGATGTTTCGCGCCTACGACGGCACAACTCTGATCGCCGAGCGCGCCATGTATTCCATTGGCGGCGGCTTTGTGGTTGACGACGATGAGGCGTTTGTGGGCACCGCACGAGGTGACGAACACGCGGTTCCGTACGCGTTCAACTCGATGAAATCGCTGCTCGCGACGTGTGCGGCGCAAAAGCTGTCAATGGCGGAAGTGTTGTGGGCCAACGAAGATGCACTCCGGCCGCGCGCGGAGACAATCGCGTTTTTAGATCGAATCGCCGAAACCATGTTTGACTCGATCGAGCGCGGTGTCGCCACCGAGGGGCGATTACCGGGCGGGTTGGA
>JACMOJ010000541.1 GCA_014378085.1 Burkholderiales bacterium
AACACCACGGCGGATACACCGTCCAGACTTACGCCTTTGTGACGGAGTCACTATGACTATACAAACAAATGTATACTGTAAGTGATAAGCCACTCGTGAAATTGCTGCAGTTTCGTGGAGGCTCACTCCACGATCTAAAGCGGTTTCCGAAAGATGTGAAGCAGGAAATCGGCAACTCGCTCGATCTCGTGCAACGCGGACTCGATCCGCAAGACTGGAAGCCCTTGACGACTGTCGGCCCAGGCGTTCGCGAACTTCGCTTACAGGGTGTTGCCGGGGCTTTCAGGACGGTGTATGTTGTGAAGTTCAAAAAAGCGATTTATGTTCTGCATTGCTTTCAGAAAAAAACCCAAGCGACCGCCCAGTTAGACATCAACATAGCCCAGAAGCGCTATCGAGACTTAATAGAGGAGTTGAAATTTGAATGAAACTTTTGCAAGCGTCTGGGACGCACTCGAAGACGACCCGTTGCTCGCCGAGGAATTGAAGCTTCGCAGTGAAATGATCGCGATCCTATGTAGCTGGGTTCGCGTCAATAAGTTGACCCAAGTCGAGGCTGCTGCGTTGCTTAAGGTGACGCAACCGCGCATCTCTGATCTGATGCGTGGCAAGATCACGGTCTTCGGCATGGATGAACTTACAAAGATGCTCCTCATCACGGGCGCGCGTCTCAAGGTGTGTACAGCACCGGTCAAGGCGTTCGCGAACTAAGCGATACCGCCTACTACCAACCCCAACCAACCCGCAATTGCATCCTCACCAGGACGCATTGCGGGTTTTTTTCCCTCTAAAAAAGATCCGCGATCGCGCGCGCCGCCCATCGGCGCTGCCGTGCATGCTGTGCCCGCAGTTGCGCGTCGGCTACGTTATGGCAGCGTTGGCAACGAACGCGCAAGTTTGTAGCCTTGCAGTTCGACGGCGTAGGATCGTCGAGATGGGTGAGGGCCAGGCTGATTCGTATAAACCGCGCACCAGGGGAGCCTTCGTCGCGTCGCCCTTCAGTGAAGGTGCCGTCGAAATGACGCCACCCCTCGCCGTAGTGACGCACACCACAGTTGGGCTCCTGGCAGGTGTAGCCCGCCGCACGCAGGCGCAGAAGACGCAGATGCCCCCAGTTGCGAGGGTATCCGACGCCAGCGCGACCGCTAGCGCGCCTGCTCGACATAGCCACAACGCTTACGGGCGGAAACGAACACGGCCATGCGCTCGCGCGCATCACGCTCACTGAACAGCACTTCCTGACTGTAACCAGCGCGCTGTGTGCTGCCCGCTCGGTGCCACGAGAACTCGGCAACCCAATGGTTGAACAGATCTGCCGACAACCGCGCCTCAGCACACCACTGTGTTGCGGCGTTGGTCAGGGTAACTCGATGTGGACTGCTCATGGTTGTGACCAAAAATGCTACAAAAGCGTATTTTAATGGTTAGAAATAGCGCGAAGCAAGTCTTCCCCGACAGATAGCAAACAGCGCTGTAGCTCGCGCCAACACATCTCGTGGTTTCAACGCCGAATTTCGGCAAACACCGGAGCCACAATGGCACAGAAAATTGAAAACCTTATGACCGCTCTTACGGCCGCCGGACACGCAGAGGTAGTCATGCATTACCACGGGTCCAACGGGTCGAGCAACATACTCGAACCTCATGAAAATGGGCAAGGTCCTCTCACGTTCTCGTTCGATTTGTCTGAGGCATTGAACGACTACGCCTACGCCACCATTCGTGAGCACCACGACGGTTGGCATAGAAACGAAGGCGGAGGTGGCATGCTCACTTTGGATGTGGCCAAAAAGGTGGTCCGCTTGTACAGCTACAACAACGTCGTCTCTCAAGAGACGATCATCGACGAAACCATTTGGTACTAATCGTCGACAACCCCAATCACACCGCAGCACCTCTCAATCTTTCGATTGACGGTCTGTGGTGTTTTTCTTTTGGCTGAACGTATCCTGCCTACAAGAATTCGTAGGCGCGGCCCCCGAGTAGTCCCGCGTTGCGCTGGTCGCGCAATCGTTGCGGCCAGCGCAAAATACGCAAATGCATTTATCGCGCCAATCTATTGTTCATCAATGCTTGACAGTTTGACTGGTTCGCAAAGACAGATAAGAAGGGCTAGCTCCTAAAATTTCGCCGCTGCCTTTGCATTGGTAGACAACCCTACTGCGCAACATAGCGTCTCACGTAGGCCGCTCGCCATCAACATTGCGGCGAGCGCGGTCATCAAGGCGGATGGCATCACGCTGTCGCTTCCTGAACTTCGTGGCTAGCAACGTTATCAAGCGCCTTAATGTATTTGGCAGGAACGCCGAGATGGTGTTTAGCGCGTGTCGCTGCGACGTAGAAAAGGCGAAGCTCTTCATCGGACGCGAGCTTGCCTGGCGCATCACCTTCGACCTTGAAATCCTCAGTTAGACGAACTCGATCCCACTCGCGGCCTTTCGCTTTGTGTGCCGTACTCAGGCAATACTTTGTCGTCGTTTCATCCGGTGCCGCACGCATCACTTCACTGAGCAGCCGGTCAGGCTTGTGCGCGTTGGTGAGACGCACCAAGGGCTTTAAGTTGCTGCTCGCTCCGCCCGGACTCTCAACAAATTCCGTGACCTCTCCCCAGTTGCTGAACCCGAAAAACTCGGGCGTCACGCCGGGTTTTCCAGCCTGGAGGGAAATAACATCTTTTAGGGCACGCTCGATGTCGGCTGTACCACCCACGATATGCGGCCGCTGCCCTTTGCCGAGCAAAAAAACGTACTCGGAAATAAGCTCGATGTTGGTTCGAGCAAGAATCGCAACCTGGTCGTTTATACGGTCCCCGCCTTTTGCCGAATCGTCCGCAATGACAGACACCTGGCTTGCGATTGATGTGGTGCCGCGTAGCGGTTTCTCGGCACCCAAGTGCCGCAGAATTCTCGATGCAAACTCGGCAATAGGTGTCCCAAAACGAAACGACTGCGTGAGATACGCAGTGGCATCGGTCTCAATTCGATCCATCGCGTTGACAGCACCACGCCAGCTATAAATCTGCTGGTACTTGTCGCCGACGTACAACGCTTTGAGCCCGGACTCGGCAACCAGTCGCAGGATCACCGAGTTGCTGTCCTGCGCTTCGTCGAGCATCACGTAGTCGGCGTATAGTTTGGGATGTCCGAGCGCCCAAAGTTTCAGATAGCCGTCGAAGCCGCAAGGCAGCGGATCGTTGGCCGACTGCATGCGCTTCCACAGCGCGGCCGCTGCGGGCAGGACATCCTGCGCCATGGCGACGCGGTCCTCGTCGCTGAGCCCGTCCAGCGCCCCGTTTCGTGGCAAATGTCGAACACCCATCTCATCACTGTCGGAGTGACAAAACCGTTTAACCGTATCGAGGACCACGGTGGCTGCCTCGCGTTGCGACAGCAGCTTCGGGTGACCGGCAATCGTTGCGCAAAGAGCGGGAACCGAAATGGCTTGGCCAACTGCGTTGGCGTTGAGCGAGCCGGTGAGTTTTTCTGCACTACCCAATCGCTTAATCATGGGGCCGAATCCCAGCGAGTGCGTCGTTTTGCACGACACACTGCCGGGGAAGCGCTGGCTTGCCTCAGCCGCGATTGACTTGTTAAACGCGAGGTAGAGGCCGCGCGCGCCACGCTGATCCTGATCCCGAGCAATCAGTGTCGCGGTGGTGGTTTTTGCGGCTGCAGCATACGCGTTCACGCGAAGTGATCCGGTGCGAAACGCTTCGACGGCGGCGATTTGTTCTGGAGTGGGCGTCATGAATTTTCTTGGACTTGTAGTGCAACAGTGGGCGTGCATCCATAGACGCGGTGGGTGCCGTAGATCACGGCGGATTCGGCGGCAGGTGAATTTGCGCGCGACACTCATCGTAGTGCCGTCCCGCAATCACTTTTTGTAGCGCAGCGTAGGCGCTCAACCACGCTGCATCCGTTACAGATTGTTCGCTCGAAAAGCTCCCGTCTTCCTCGTTAAAAATCGATATGGGTTTGTTGTCCTCAATCAGGCACGCGAGCATGCCGCAAATTAACTGGTACGAAGCGTCAGGGTAGCGTCGCTGGAGCGAGGCGCGCAAGCCTGCGATGTCGAGGGCGCTGTCGCGTAAACCCGACGCTTCAAGGCGCGCAATGGCCGCTCCCCAGCCCGGCCAGTCGCTCGTACCAATGTCGCCCTTTCCCGTAATCTTTTTTTCCCACTTTTGCAGCTCCTCGACTTCAGACGCTGATAAGAATTTGGCGGCGGTTTGTATGGCGGTTAGCTTGTCTAAATAGTTCATTTCGTCAATCAATCAAAAAGTGTCATCAGCCGAGCTATGGCGTCGTCTATGACTTCTTGCGGTGCTTTCTCAATTTTCTTGGCTTTGCGTGCGCTCAAGTCCATCATTCGCATCTTGTTTACCAAGATAACGCCCTGCGTTTTGCATCCCGTTCCCATCAACGAGATGGCGAAGCCTGCAAATCGTGAGTAGTCACCACCCTGCGTGATCGGTGCGACCAGCACGTCGCCGAGGCGGTTAAAGCTGCTGCTCGTCAATACGAGAGCTAGTCGCGCCTCGGCTCGCATCTCGCCGCCCACCACCCGCTCCAAATTGACGCGCACGATGTCGCCACGATCAAACGTCGCCATCACGAGGCTTCATGGCCAATGGGGCGTGCAGCTTCCCACAACGCCATATCCGCTGGCGGCGCGGCCTTGGCGTCGCACTGCGCAAGAAGCTCCTCCAGACTGTAGCGACGTTTTGGCGCTAACGTAATCGCTCCATCCGTGGTGCTAAGCGTCATCGACTGCCCCTCCTTGATGCGGAGATCGCGGAGCACGCCGGGGGGTAACACCACCACGGTGCTATTGCCGTATTTGCGAAGCACCACGTTCATTTGCGTTGCCTTGTGTTTAACAATGGTGAACATGTTAACACTACGTAAAGCATTGTTCAACGCTCTACTCTTTCGCTTGCTTGATGGGGCAAGAAGCGCGCATAGTTCGGAATGGGCTCGAGTTTGAGTGGGCCATCGCCAAAGGCAAACGCTGCGCTCAGAGAGCGCCGCGTCTTACTCCCCTCATTTTCGGGGCTATCGCGATGACGCGGGGCTATGTGAACGAGTCTGTTGTCGCCATCGAGAAATTGAGCTGCCAACTTGTGATTGCGCCATCTTGCTCGAACCTGGGACTAGTGGGTATGCGGATTTGATGTTCGGTCGCATGGCTCACAGGGTCTTCGGCGTAGCGACGGAACTTGGCTCAATATCGCGTTGGCGTGAACAGCTTAGGTCAGCCATCAGAATGGGACCCCTCGTTAGGGTGTTCAGATGGTGCATTGGCATCGCGATCACTCGGTCGGACGCTCCGAATCAGCAGCCAACAATCGGGCCACAAGCGATTCAGACCGGCAAGTTACTTCAACATTTTCTTAGGCCGCTGGTAGAACTGAATTATGTTCGCCGAAAGCGGCGGCGCCGTGCTTTGACCATGCCGATACAAAATGGGGTCTGGTGACGTGTAAAACGCCTTCGACGGAAAATTAATGTGGGCAACGTTTCCCCACCAGTACGGTACAACTCGCTCCGTCATACGACCTCCATGGTTCGCCTTTGTAGGTCCGCTATATTGCCAGTGTCGCAGTCCGATTGCGAGAAAATAGCTCCATGCCCCCATCCCACGAACAAGCGGTCACCCTCGCCCGTCAAGGCGAGTTTGCACGCGCTCGCGACCTCCTACAGCAGCTACACGCCCTCAATCCGCAGGACACAGCGA
>JACMOJ010000542.1 GCA_014378085.1 Burkholderiales bacterium
GCGATTGGCTATATTGCGACGCGCGCAATGGGGCCGCGGTATGGGCTTGCGCTGGCGGGTTTTGCGGGCGGATTTATTTCTAGTACGGCGGCCATCCATTCCATGAGTGTCCGCGCTTCCTTGCATCCGGCACTTCGAGATGCCGCGACGGCTGGCGCAGTGCTCTCCTCAGTGGCGACTTTTATTCAGCTTGGCCTAATTGTGGCTGTAGTCGACCCCGCCTTGCTCACTGCCATTGCGTTTCCATTGGCCGCCGGGGGCGTGGTTGCGGCGGTTTATGGTTTCGTGCTCATGGCACTTACCGCAACTGCACCACGCCCGCCGCAAGCGACACCGACCTCAGAAAATCGACAACAAGAGAAAAGTCAAAAACGCGACATTGGGCGGGCATTCAATCTTACGCATGCGATCGTGTTTGCGGCAATTGTCTCAACGGTGTTGCTGCTGTCCGCCGCCCTGCATCAATGGCTGGGTGAACGCGGCGCGCTGATCGCCTCGGCAATCACTGGGCTGGCCGACGCACATGCAACCGCCGCGTCGGCAGCATCGCTCTCGGCAGCAGAAAAGATCAGCCACGCCACGGCGGTATCAATCGTGTTGGTAGGCCTTTCGTCAAACAGTCTCGCCAAAACAGTAGCGGCACTGAGTGGTAGCGCATATTTTGTTTGCCGTGTTTTGCCGGGCTTGGTGCTGATGTTGGCTGCGGCGTGGGGTGCGGCATTGCTGCAAGGCTAGCCCCGCAATTTCACGCATTGCTGCGGGCCACAGCTAAGGCGTGAGCGCAGCACACGCGCGCGCCCGCGCAATTCACGGAATTGGCGTAAATCCCAAGCGGCAATGCGTGGTTTGTTTGTGCGACACCGAACAGTCCAGCGTGGTGTGTTGCTGGCATTCTATTAATGGGCGTTTGTATGTGCACGCCGCGCTGGCCAAGCCGCAGCTCCATATCCACCAACCTAGCAAAATTCCGCTCCGCGCCACACCCCGGACCCGGTCACAAAGGAATGCCGATATGCAAGCACTCGTTTACAACGGACCCGGCCAGAAGGCGCTTGAGGAACGTTCCAAACCATCCATCAAGCTACCGACCGACGCGATTGTCAGGGTGACCAAGACAACCATCTGCGGCACCGACCTGCACATCCTAAAGGGTGATGTGCCGAGCTGCAAACCGGGCACCATTCTCGGCCATGAGGGGGTGGGTGTGGTCGATACGGTGGGCGCAGGTGTCACCACTTTCAAGACCGGCGACCGAGTGCTGATCTCATGCATCACCGCCTGCGGCCGCTGTGAATTCTGCCGAAAAGGCATGAACTCGCACTGCACGACTGGCGGCTGGATGCTCGGCAACACGATCGATGGCACCCAGGCTGAATTTGTGCGTATCCCGCACGCTGACACCAGCCTACATCCCATCCCAAAAAAGTTGGCTGGTGCAGCGGATATCGATGAGGAAGCGCTGGTGATGCTCAGCGACATTCTGCCGACGGGCTTCGAATGCGGTGTGCTCAATGGCAAAGTGCGGGTGGGGTCCACCGTGGCGATCGTCGGCTCGGGGCCGATCGGGCTAGCGGCCCTCCTCACGGCGCAGCTTTATTCGCCATCGGACATCATCATGATCGATGTAGATGACAACCGTCTCGCGGTTGCAAAAACGTTTGGCGCAACGGCGACTGTCAATAGTGCAGATGGCACCGCTACCGAACAAGTAATGAAGTTGACCGGCGGACGCGGTGTCGACACAGCCATCGAGGGGGTCGGGGGTCCCCCCACCTTTAATCTTTGCGAGGACATCGTCGCGCCGGGCGGCACCATCGCCAACGTTGGCGTACACGGCGTTAAGGTTGATCTGCACCTGGAAAAATTGTGGTCGCACAACATAACCATTACGACCGGGCTGGTCGACACGTTCTCAATTCCGCTGCTGTTGAAAACCGTGCGGTCAAAACGCATCGACACCATGAAGTTGATTACCCACCACTTCACGCTCGCGCAGATTCTCAGCGCCTACGATACTTTTGGTCGCGCGTCACATACCAAGGCGCTGAAAGTGATCATCGAAACGTGAAGTCCTGTTCCTGGAAGAAGGCCACATGCTCTGCTCGTTTTGTTTCAGCTCGTTTTGCTTCAGCTTGTTTTGTTTCGGCGCTTGCAAGCGAAGTGATTAAATATGAATACACCAGAAAATAACCCAGCGGTTACACCCGTCGAGCAGGACTGGGCGTCGCGCGATCACGTGCAGACGGTCGTTGTGACGGCAGCGACGATCCTCGGCATTTATCTGTGTTATCGGCTTACCATTCCTTTCCTCCCGGCGTTGGCGTGGGCAGTGGCGCTCGCGGTGGTGTTCGTACCGCTTCAACGCCGACTCGAATCAATGCTGAAAAATCCCGGCCTGGCCGCCATGGTGTCTGTGTTGGTGATCGGACTTATCGTCGTGGTGCCGGCCACATTTTTAGGGCAGCGTCTTGTCATGCAGGCGGCTGAGGGCGCGGAACTCGTCGAGGCCAAGGTCAAGTCCGGCGAGTGGCGGCGCGCCCTCGACGCCCAGCCCCAGCTTGGGCCGATTGCCGACGCCATCGAACAACAAATTGACCTGCCGGGAACGCTCAAGACGTTTGGCACTTGGCTCAGCACCACTGCCGGGTCGATCGTCAAGGGCTCCGTATTTCAATTGATCGGCCTTTGCCTGACGTTCTATCTGCTGTTCTTTTTTCTGCGCGACAGGGCATCGATGCTGCGTTCTTTGCGTGCGTTATCGCCACTCTCGACCAGTGAGATGGACCGACTGATTATCCGGGTCGGCGACACCGTTTATGCGACCGTCTATGGCACGCTCGCCGTGGCCGCGCTACAGGGTTTACTGGGCGGATTGATGTTCTGGTGGCTGGGGCTGTCGGCACCGCTGTTGTGGGGCGTGGTGATGGCAGTGCTGGCGGTGGTGCCGATACTGGGTGCGTTTGTCGTCTGGCTACCTGCGGCCATTTATCTGGCGCTGGAAGGCAATTGGGAACACGCGCTGATACTCAGCGCATGGGGCACATTTGTCGTCGGCACCATTGACAATCTGGTGCGTCCAATCCTCGTCGGCAACCGGCTAAAACTTCACACCGTTCTGGCCTTCATGGCGGTCGTTGGTGGGCTGATTCTGTTTGGGGCGGCGGGGCTAATCTTGGGGCCCGTGATACTCACCGTCACGCTGGTGCTGCTCGAAACTTGGCGCAGCCGATTCGGCCTGCCTACGCAGATACCGGTCGAAAGGCTCCTGCCAACACCGGATCACACACAACCTAGCGCGTCAAACCAAACTCGTGATGCGTATGAACAGCGCTGAAGCCGAACCTACAGCTGGCGCTAAACCTGCCGCTGCCGCCACTGCGCCCCCCGCTAATTCGGGTAGCGATATCGTCAAGCGGGTTGGCCTTATCGTCGCACTGGTGGCGCTGCTCGCCATTGTGTGGATGCCGGCACCAAAGGGCCTGCCACCAGCCGGACAGGTGATGCTTGGTGTCCTCGCCTTTGCCGTAATCGTCTGGATGACCGAAGCGCTCGACTATGCGGTTAGCTCGGTGGTGATCGGCGCGCTGATGGTTTTTTTGCTGGCATTTGCACCCGATGCAGCCAAACCGGCGGCGGGGGCAAACGCCATGGGCACGGGGGCAGCGCTGAATCTAGCCTTGTCCGGATTTTCCAACAGCGCGGTGGCACTGGTCGCGGCGGCCTGTTTTATTGCGGCTGCCATGACCGCCACCGGGCTAGACCGTCGCATCGCGTTGGAGGTGTTGTCGAAGGTCGACGCGAAGACCAACCATATCGTCATTGGTGCCATGGTTGTAGGTTTTTTGCTGTCGTTTATCGTGCCGAGCACTACCGCGAGGGTGGCGTGTCTGGTGCCGATCATGATGGGTTTTATTCTGGCTTTTAAAGTGGACAAGCGCAGCCGCTTTGCCGGTTTGCTGGTGATCACCGCAGCGCAAACGGCCAGCGTGTGGAACGTGGGCATCAAGACAGCTGCTGCGCAAAATATGGTTGCGGTGGGCTTTATCGAGAAGCAGTTTCAGACGACGATCACATGGATGGAGTGGTTCATCGCCGGTGCACCGTTCTCGGCGGCCATGAGCGTCGCGCTGTATTTCATTATGACGCGCATGATGAAGCCGGAGATGACGGAAATTGAAGGCGGCAAGGCCACAATCCGGCAGCAGCTCGATGCGATCGGCAAAATGACGGCGAACGAATGGAAGCTGCTGATCGTTGTATTGGTGTTGCTGGGCTTCTGGGCCACTGAGAAAACACTGCATAACTTCGACACCTCATCGACCACCATCGCAGCCATTGCATTGTTGCTGCTGCCTCGCCTAGGCGTGATGAGCTGGAAAGATTCTCAACGTGGATTCCCGTGGGGCACAGTGGTGCTGTTCGCTGTCGGCATCAGCATCGGCACCGCGCTATTGAAGACCAATGCTGCTGGCTGGCTTGCAAACCTGATCGTGCACAACCTTGGGCTTCAACAGGCGAGCGCGTTTGTCATCCTGATGCTGTTGTCGCTGTTCCTGATCGTGATTCATTTAGGCTTTGCGAGCGCGACCGCACTTGCGTCCACGATGATCCCGATCATCATCAGCGTGCTGATGGCGGTCGAGACGCCGGGAATCAACATCATCGGCATGACCATGCTGCTGCAATTTGTGGTGAGTTTCGGTTTCATTTTGCCGGTCAACGCACCACAAAATATGATTGCGTACGGCACCGACACATTTGATGCGCGCGAGTTTATCCGCACCGGCCTCGTCATCACGCTGGTGGCCATTGTGTTGCTCGTAATTTTTGCGCTCACATATTGGCCTTGGATGGGGTATATGACCAAAGCCGGATAAGTGACGCGCTCGGGGACGCGCCCGGAGACGCGCTCGGAGAAGCGCTCAGAAAATCGCGTTAACTAAGGCGCAGAATAAGATGACCAAACTCTATATCGGGAGCGTCATTCGTAACACTTTTGCCTTGAATGCCCCGCCAGATATAGAGTTTGACTATTGGTACAGGGCCGTATATTGAAATCGAATACAACGCAAATCATCAAAGCAGGTCTCGCCTACTTCGGACTCGTGTTCGGCGCAGGCTTCATGCTTGGTGCCATCCGGGTTCCGTTTCTAGTGCCGCGCCTTGGCGAGCGTGTCGCCGAACTCATCGAAATGCCATTCATGTTCGTGATTGTTTTGTTGTCCGCGAGATTCATCGTCAGGCACTTCGCATTGCCCGCGACTACACCCGTGCGATTGAGTGTTGGCCTGCTGGCGCTGGGCTTGGCGCTTGCCGCTGAGTTATTGGTCGTTGTCGCGATTCAGAAACAGTCGCTTGGTGAGATGATCGCAAGCCGTGATCCGGTCTCCGGAACCGTTTTTCTCCTTATGCTGTTGGTGTTTGGCCTGATGCCGTTGATCGTCGCGCGATTGTCAAAACGGTGATGAGACCAGTCCACGGTTGAGCTGAAAACGCCTCAGTCCCAAAACGCATGCGCCTTTGCCAGTGCGTTAATTTCCTTCCTGCAACGTTTCGCCTGTGGCAGGCGCCGCGCGGTCAGCCAGCCCAAACCAAAAGATGCGCGTTCGTTCTCGACAGCCATCACCCGGTAGACATTCAGCGCGATCAGTTCATCGATGTATAGACCCAACGCATCTTGTGCCGGCTTTAATGCGGCAATGAATGCGTTGGTCTTACGGTGGGGAAAAAACGGAGCGCAGAACTCGGCCAGGTAGCGGAGTCGCTTCAGTCGCTTGCGCACGCGATGCTGCTGCTCATCGGTTAAAGCAAGAAATTGCTTCCCGTCTTTTTGTACCTGCGAATGCAACTTCTTGAGACGCCGCGTGAGAATTTCCTTTGCCAAACTGCGCGTTGAACTGGGTTGTTCCGAACGAGCCGGTGCCACGCGATGCGTAAAACCGATTAGGCAAAGCAAACAATCCTGAAAGCCCAAGTTGCGCACCACTGTTCCCGGATCGAGGGCAGCCCTGTTCGCCTGACCGAACGTAAGCGGCGGCCCACCCGCAGCTTCGAGTCTCGGTTGAAGGGTATGCTCAAGTTGGTTGTGATCACGATGACGGCCAAGCTGCCTGAAAACATCCGCCAGCGTCTTCTCCCAGAGTGGGTCTAATTCATCAGAAAGCTCCCTCAGTTCGCGCAAAGCGGTACGCAGCCGCCTTATGCCAACGCGCAATTGGTGCACAAGGTCGGCGGCGTCGCTGCCGCGGGCCTGTCCGCTGGCCAATTCGCTGGCGTTGGGCAATATCTGCCTCAGGCACGACTGAATGACAGCCTGCACGATTTGCCCGCCAGTCGCATTTCGCGCGAACGTTGGAGCAGTCGCAGTCACTGCGGTGTTTGTCGAATTTTCGCCACGCATGCGCTGACCCTTCATCGACTTGGTAATTGAACTCAGCCACAACCCGTACTCAGCACACCACTGGCGCGCCAGTGCCACCGCGTGTTCAGGCAATCCTTCTTTCAGCTCGATTTCCAGTTCGCAAATGTCCAGTGATTGCCCATCGGCCATGATGTACCCACGGTCAAACGCGAGCTCAACCAGTGAACCGTCGAACTCGGCAATTCTTGTGATTCGCAAAATCTCAGTCTCATAGATCGCCGTCAACGGCGGCGATGCCTCACCGGCTTTGACATTTAGTGCACTTTCTATGGCCTTGCCTACGAGCGTCGCGGCGTGAAGCGTCAAATCAACGTCGGATGTGGCACTGGTCTTTGCTAACGCAAGCGTCACGTTGTGTTCCAGTCTCTCGACGAGGCTACTGCTGGGGCCCTTGGCGGTCTGAACCCACTGCCCGCCTTCTTTGCGCTGCCGCACGACCACGCCATGTCGGGCAAGTGCGCCATCTGCGGTGTCAAAGTACACGGCGCGTAGCCGCTGGCGCGACGTTTTGCCGGCACGTAATGCGGCAGAAACCCGTTTGAGGCTTGTCGGGGGAATCTCTAGCTTCAATTCAACTTCGGTCATGTTCGATCTTGGACTGAACGCGCCGGCTTGGGTGTGCGGTGATGTACCGACGGCCGTCATCGACGATTCACACGATCATTGGCGGGCCTTGGCGGACCTTGGCGGACCTTGAGGCGGGCATGCCCGGCCGCCCGCACTCGCAGATTAAAAGTCGCCATTCCGCGGGCCTCTTCAAGCCTTTGTCGGCTGCGACCCGTGCCGGTCATTACGTTTGCGATCCGTTGAGCGTGCACGACTGGCGGCGGCTCTTAATCATACGCAAGTAGACGAAGCCGGCGTTGGCGGTGCAACCGCACTCATCTCGACCATGATCCCGATCATCATCGGCATGACGAAGCTGGGTATATGACCAAGGCTGTTTGAAACAAGGCCTGCCGAAGTAGGCCCTGCCCTGTCGAATGTGTTCAAGCGGATATTCGATTACTGCAGCTCAGGCAACGGCTCGGACACTTCAACAATCGTGGTACCTGCCACCTTAAAGTGGAACTTGGTGACAACCGGTTTTGTCCAGAAATCCTTGTTCTTTTCCGTGCGCGAAAACGTCGGCGCACCCACGGTGACTGTAGCGTCATAAACGCCATCACCGGCCAGTGGCGTGTTCCAAGCGTAATGCAGACCACTACCGCCCCAGCTCGGGTGTAACGTTCCCATCACTTTTTTCTTGTTGCTATTGTTGATTGCACTGAACGTGATCTCAGCGTAAGGAATGCGCGTTTTGGACACCGGATCAACCGGTTTGACTTCAACGTGAAACAGGTCGCCCTTGGCAGGCTTCTTCTCCATCCACATGGGAGGTTTCCCCATTTGCATCCACATGCTCTCACCACCTTCGATTTCAAGCGTGATACTCATCTTGTCTACCAGCGTCCGGCCAATAAGCACAGCACCCTTGGCCGTGTCCTGTGCGGGGGATAGCAATTTTACTTTCGGCTCTGCGGCCAGAGAGACAGGTGCAATCAGTCCGCAAGCAAGAGTTGCAATGATGCGTGTCGCGATGTTCATTTGAATTGCTCCGGTTCGTATAGCGATTTGGCGGTCTCCGCCATCGACCTAAATCGGTCACGGGACGACGAGCGGGGTCTGTACATAGGATGTGGCCGATAACGGTGTACATGCGCAGCGACATGCGGTCGGTGCGCTGGCGCACGGGGATTGCTTAGGTTCGGGGTGCTGAGGCGGTCAATTGCACGACGCAACGTACAAGATGATCAGCGGCGGCACGCAGAACCAGAGCATGAAGGTAAGTGCCAGCACAATCACGCTGTCGATTCGCTCGGGCATATCACCAACGGTCAAACGGTGCATACGCCGCAACAACCACACGCCATGTAAAGTGCCACCGGCCGCGCTCCAACCGAACAGGGCAGCCGTATCTTCCATGGTTAGCGCGACTAGTGCAGCGATGGTTGGCGCGGCTACGGTCGCCACCATGGCGAGGCGCACCGCGCCTCTTTTCCCGAGTTTGACCACGAGCGTGCGCTTCGCCGCTGCCTCGTCGGCCTCGCGGTCGGGGCATCCCGCGAGCAGGATCGAAGGCAACACCGCGAAACCTAGCGGCAGCGCCAACAGCCACGGCGCGGAATTCATCCAGCTGCCCCCTTGGACGAGGTAGCCCGCCATGATTGCGCCGGCGCTATGCGTGAGCGCCACATCCAACTCGCCGAGCCCGCGATGCGAAAGCTTTAATGGTGGCACCGTATAGGCCATCGCGAGGACAGCGAAGATGCCGTAGAGAACGGCAACTGCGGCGGTTGATCCCTGCGGCGCGGTGGCGAGCAGAATCGTCAGCGCCAGGGCCGCGCCGATGATCGTCAGACCAATCCCCATGCGCATCGCGCGGCGGTCGAGTCGGCCATCCACCAAGACCCGTGAGCCGCCAGTAAATAGTCCCGCGTTGCGGTTTCGCCGGTCACTTTCAAAGTCGAACCAGTCATTGAGAAAGACGGTGGCCGCTTCAAGTAGAAACAAAGTGAGATAGCCAAGCCAATACGGTGTCATCGACATCGGTGTGCCCGCGCAGGCGGCTAGCGCGCCGACCGTGTAGACGATCCAAGTCATTGGATAAAACTGTAGTCGCAGCGCGGCAAGCCATGCCAAAAGCGTTTGCCTCCGGCATTGCGCCGGTGAGAGCGCACCATGAATCAAGCGCGAACCGATTGCCCGCGATTGATCCAACCAGCGGCTGCGCTCAGCATTCGTGGAATTGACAACCGGCCCGAACGCTTTGACCAGCGTGGTGTGCACACCGCAATAGCCAAGTGTCGCGCGCACCAGCGCGTGTCGCCCCGGTGCGCCGTAAACGAATCGGTAAAAAAGCGGCGGCGTGTCCATCGTCGTGATCAAGTCGGCGGTGCGACTCGCGAGCAGTTTGTCCCAATGGGTCGGCGTGACGTGACGAAACGCGAACCCCGGCGTCAAGACCCGATCAATAAAGCCCTTCAGCAGCGCGGGGAAAGTGCCCCACCATGTCGGATAGACTAAAACAAGATGCTCGGCCCAACCAATGTTGCGCTGCGCGCGGATCAAATCCGGTTCCAGCGTTTGCTGCTCGGGCGACGGTTCATGGACATCGGGATCAAACTGCATCTCGCTCAGGATTAATTCGCGACATTCAACCCCCGCCTCGCGTGCGCCAGCCGCGTACGCGTCGAATAGCGAACCGCACAGGCTGTCACGGCGAGGATGCGCAAGTATTAGCAGGCAGCGCATCGCCGGCCTTTGGCTTTGCCCGCGGCACCAGTGGCAATGGCACGCGCGTCAGCCGACGGTAGCGTCCAGCTGCGGCCATACATTACCAATGTCGAAATCGAAGGATTCGAGGTCGATTTGATTTTCATACTCACCGCCCTACTGCCATAGATTTATGCCGGTTGTATTGAGATGTGTGCGGGTCATGGCGCCTAGCTTCTTACCAAAACAATTTGACCCCTTATCCCTCATGCCGGCAATTTATTCGAGATGGCCGCCGGCAGATGCATGTGTGCGGCGGCTTTAAACATTAAAGCTTGTTCGCTCGACGCCTAATGTGCGGCATCGTACCGCCGTGATCGTCAGGCACCGCGATTGTTCGTCATTGCCGTTCACCGTCGCCGTAAATTGCGGATGGTTTTTGTAAATTAACAATTCCAACGCGCGCTGACGAACAGACGTCGCACCGCGTGGAAACAACAATTCCTGCAGGTCGCGCCTTGCGCCGCCGTGATGCACATCCAGCAGCTTCTATGACCAAGCTCGTAACCGCACAACTATCGCCGCTAACGGTTTAACAGGAACAGTCGCTGTCCACAAACTTTGCGTTCTAACAATGCGCAACAATTGACACTTATTTGTCACACGCGTCGCTAAGCTTAAACATTTGCAATCTAAAGGAAAAACATGACAACAAAAGACTTTAAAACTGGCGACAAGGTGAGTTGGAACAGCACGCAGGGCAAGGTAACGGGAACGGTTAAGAAAAAACTTACTGCGCCGATTAATATCAAGACCCATCATGTGGCCGCTTCCCCTGATAATCCACAATTATTGGTTGAAAGTGCTAAGAGCGGAAAACTGGCGGCGCATAAACCGACAGCGTTGCATCGGGTAAAAGCTGGGGCGAAGTCTGCTACGGCAGCTAATACAACAAAGCGCGTGGCGATCAAATAAGTACAGGCGAAACCCGGGCGGGTTAAGCGGAATTTAAAAAGGCGATAAACATGTCGTCGAAGACATTAGCGGCGTGGTTAAAGACTGCAGAGTCGAAAAAGCTTGGCCTCAAATCCACCGAAGCAGCAGGCTTAACGTGGTTATGCGACGAACGCCATGAACGGCTGTCCGGAGAGCTCTCCTTGCTGCGCCGCTGGAATGCGCAGACGCAAAAGCGCTAGTTCAACGGCACCAAGATCGTTTACTCCGAGGCGACCGAGGGCGGCGACTTCAGGCCAACCTTAATCGTGCCGCAACAAATCGCCATAGACGGTATATTCGCCGTCTTTACGGTCAGGCCCCGGCGCGTCGTACAGCACTAACCAGCGCGGTTTGCCACCGGCAAGGTGTGGGGGCAGATCACAAATCGCCTCCGCACGATTGGTGCCTCGACCATGCGGTAGCACCATGGATTCGGTCAACGATGATTCAAACCGTACGGCATCACGATTTGCGGCCAGCGCTGACTTTGCCGCCGCCCATTTATAGACGCGTATCTCGCCATCGAGTGCCATCGTCGGCCCCGCCAAGACGTACAAATCGTCGTCCGAAAAATGCAGGTCGCGAATGCCTAAGCCGTCCAGTTGCAAAAAGTGTTTACGCAACAAGATGCCGCTATCATCGAGCGGCATAAGTCGCAGCGGCTCGCCGCGTTTCTTTACACTGACGTCCACCGCAATTTCGAGCATGGCCGACCAACCGCGCAATACCGGGCCGCGCAGCCCGAGGAACATTCGCCCGCCATCCACCGCGAGACCCTCAATATCGAATCCATTATCTTTACCTGGAATCGCAAGGTAGGCACCAAAGTGCACATCATTTTCAATAAGGCGTGTTAGTAAATTATTTTCACTGTTACCTTCTAGGCGCCGCGCACGCCGACCGTCTTTCGCCAGACCCACTAAACATGGTTCGCCCGCCGCATCGCCTTCAATCGGAATGCACGCCAACAATCGGCGGTTCCCATCTAGCGATACTTTGGAAAGTCGTTTCGCGTTTTCGGCGTGACCGCGATCCGGTTTCGCGTTTTTACGTTTCAGTCCATGCGAGCCGACGACCCACAGATAGCCATCGACAATGGCCATGCCTTCCAAGTCCGCTTCGTCCTCTGCGTCCCCCGGTAAATCAAGCAGGTTTGCCAGTGGAAACGAACGCACATCGCCATATCGCAATGTCTCACTGCCGGTCACTTCCAGTCGGCGCAGCCGATCCAGCCCACAAGCTTCGTCCCCCGCCACCCACAACCAATCGCCAGAAAACGCGGCACCGGACAAATTGGCATGGACTAATGCGCCGGATTCAAACTCTAAACGGACTGCGTTGGCGGTGCGCGTATTTCGCATGCGATTACTCTTGTCTTGGTTGGAGTGTTTAAATCATTCTGGGTCACGAGTATTTTCCCGACCCATAGACAGCGGGCCGGCTCAAACTATTTCAATGGACAACCTTTTTGTAATGCAGTTCGACGACGCGATGCGAAGTTATGCGAAGTCATGCGAAGGCGTGGCCCATCGCGCGAAGGCGCTCCGTAATAGGGCCTAATCGACTGAGTACGACTAACCCGACACCAGCACCACATCCCAACGCACACAGAGTGCGCCCTTCTCGGCCGCACCGCTTGCCGCATCCACTTTAACGATGACGATTTCTTTAATCCGAATGTTGTTGAGAATACGGTTGTAAATCGTGTCTGCTACTCATGGCACTAGCGTAAGCGAATATCGGCATCGACTTTGGAAGGTACATGATTGAAGTCGCAACAAAATTAATTGTTGCCGCGGTCGGCAAACACAGGGATTGCGCCAACACGGCATGCTTCACGACGTGTTAGGACAGCTCGTCGCCTGTTATTCCGTTTGCGCGTCGCGCGGTGTTACAACGGCATCGACAATTCGATTCGGACGGTGCGTTGCGTTAGCAACGACTGCGTTTTTGACTGCGTAAAGTTGTTGGCTTCGTGGATACGGATCAAATCGTGATTGGGTATCAGCAAGTTCTGGCCGGACAGGCGCACCGTGACGCCTTTAACCGGACCATACGCCAAATAAGTATCGAGGAATCGCCTGGTATTTAGTTGATAGGTTTGATTCGGCGAACTTCGGGTCAAACCGATTTGCTCTACGCGAAAATTAGCGCCCATAGCAAGCGGGCGATCTTTTAACCGGTAGTCTGCCGCCATCGAAAATACTAGTTTCGGCTGTTGATTGATGCGGCTGTCTGGCCCCGGAATTGCCGTCAGTCTGGATCGGGCGAGTGTGATCGAAGGTCGCCATTCGATGTTCGGCAGATTCTTGTCTAACGCGGGTAGTCGGTAGCGGCCCTGCGCCTCAATCCCAAACATGATCGCGTCACCAAGATTGGTGGGCTGCTGAATCCAGGCACCTGTGGGTTCCTGTGAGACCAGCGGCAAAATGATGTCGTGGATCCGGCGGTGATAAATCGTAACGCTGTGGCTTTGCTGATTCGCCAGTTTTGACTCGTAACTAGCATCGACATTCCACGACAACTCGGGGCGGAGGTTAGGATTGCCTTGAAAGTTAGGGGAGGTTGCCGTGTTGTCGTTCACGACCCAACGCCTTGGAATGAGCTCTCGCGTGGTGGGCGCTTTATACGCTCGCCCAAGCGAGAGCTTTGCCACTTGATTGTCGCTGCCAGGAATTTTCCACAAAAATTGCACCGTAGGACTGACGTGCGCCGTGCGCTGACTGACCCGTACCGCATCTGCGGTGCTCAGGACCTCCGTTTTGAGTTGTTCCCAGCGGAGGCCAAGATAGCCGGAAACGCGCTGCCCGACATTCCACTCATCCTGCGCATAGAACGACAACCGGGTTATTTTGGCGTCGTAACCTTCATCCAGATTGTCGGCGATGGGCGTGATGAACACCGCCTCGCGTTGCATGCGCGTTTCATCCCGGCTTGTCAGCTGCAGATTCCAGCCGCTGGCAAACGCATGTTTGTCCGCCAATTGGGTAGAAAATCGACCAGTTGCCGCGACGGAGTCATCACGCAATCGCGCGTCGATGGTTCGCGCTAGCAATCTGCGCTGGTTGTCAGCAAAGCCATCGACTCTTCCGTTGGATTGCACATCAAGCCGATTGGCTACCAACTTTGCTTCCCACTGCGCACCACTGGCCGTCGTGTGGTTCACGCCCAGGGTGCCACGCAGGTCATTGGTCACCGCGTCTAAGTGCAGGTTGGTTTGTGGGTACAGCGGGGGAAGACCAAACACGGTCAGCCGGCGCTCGAATGCCGCATAGTCGCGGCGCTGGTGTTGCGCGAGCGCGTCGAATTGGAGCTTGGTCTGTGCCGATAGCTCCAGTGAGGCTTTGGGCGCCAGTGCAACGCTCTGCGTTTTATTTTTGTCGTTTACCTGCCCTCGCCGCGCGAATATCGGTGTTTGGTTTTGCCGTTCCTCGGTCACATCGATCCACTGATTGGTAGCTTGGACAAAATCAGTGGATGCGGTAATCGCATACGCCAATTGGTCTTGACGCTGCGAATGTTGTGCGGATGCGCCGCCAGAGGTATTGCCGCCAGCCGTGCGTGCATTAACGCGAAATTCACCAGTGGCTTTGTTTGTTGCCGGCAGTTTACGCAAAATGATATTGATCACCCCACCAATTGCCTGACTGGTCGTGTCCGCGCGCGGCGAACGAATGACTTCAATACGTTCGACCTGGGCTGGCGATAGTGAATCAAGTTCGAAGCCTAACGGCGCGGGGTCGCCGTTGATCGTGATTTGTGTGTAGCCAGACCCAAGACCACGGATACGCACCTCGGCACTTTGGCCCGGCGTGGTCACCACCGACACGCCAAGCACACGTGATAAAGCGCCTGAAAGTGTGGTGTCGCCAAATTTGAGTAAATCTTGGCGACTCACAACCAGTCTCGAATCGGTGCTACTGAGGCGATCCTGATCGGCCGAACCTCGGACCTCAATCTGTTCCACCTTCGCTGCGGGCGGTTTTGGTTTTTCCGCATCCTTCGGCTCCGCGCTATACAGTGGCGCAGCAAAAAAGGTGACGATGACCAAAGACGTCAATGAGGTGGGCGCGTTTCGTTGGTGAATTGAGGCCATGAATAAACCACATTTACAATTTAGGGGCCAACCAAAATAGCGCCGCGACCGCATCTTTCGATTAGGCACCGCGCAGCAAATTGATCAAGCTGGTCACGTGTCATGAACCGGCGGAGTATAACAATCGCGGTAGAAAAATGCCATTTCGTTAACATACATTAGCGCGGGTTCATTTTTGTTGATGGCGGTATGGTTCGCGAAGCGAATCGGCAAATCAATAAAGCAAGCATTCAGCCCACCAGTAAAAACGCACGGTCTCAGCGCCGGGGTTTTTGTTGGTACAGGTACTTCCACGGAGAAAACTCGTCTCACGACTCGGCGAGAGGTCCTATTACGCTGAGGACATCGCTTAGGCCACTAATACCACCTAGGCCGCTTCGGCGGTTTCCATCACAGGCAAACGGATCAGGTGATCAAACGCGCTCAATGCGGCCTTGGCACCATCACCGGCGGCAATCACAATCTGCTTAAACGGCGTCACGGTACAGTCGCCTGCCGCAAATACGCCGGGCACGTTGGTGGGACCTTTGGCGTCGACCACAATCTCA
>JACMOJ010000057.1 GCA_014378085.1 Burkholderiales bacterium
CGCGACCATCGCCGATTTGGACCCCGACGCAGTCAACGCTGCACGTGTGCGGTTTGTTGAATACCTGACCAAAAATGAGCGTGATGTAGGTCGGCATGAAGAGATCGTACGAGATGCGGCGGCGTGGGATGTTGCGACGCTTTTGAACAAGGCGCGCATCACCAAGCAGGGCCAGATCACGCGGTCAGCGTTGCTGTTGCTCGGACGTGACGAGGCGGCGCATTTCCTTTCGCCAGTCGATGCGAAGATTAGTTGGGTGCTTCGCGATGGCACCAACATGACGCTTGACTCTCAGCAGTTCGGCATGCCCATGCTGCTGACGACCGACCGAGTATTTCGGCGTGTTCGCAATCTCTCGATCGAGAGAATGCCGGATGGCACTTTGGTTCCGTCTGTGCTTCCGCAATACGATGCTTGGGTGATTCGTGGGGCGTTGCATAACTGCATCGCGCATCAAGATTTTCGACTCGGCGGCAAAATCAATTTGGTTGAGCATCCAGATCGACTGGTGTTTGCGAATCTCGGGCAGTTCATCCCCGGCAGCGTTGAATGGATGCTGGAACACCAATCACCGCCGGAGCACTATCGAAATCAGTGGTTGATTGACGGGATGATTCGTCTGAGAATGATTGATCAAGTGGGCAGCGGAATTCGGCGAATGTACGAGACTCAGCGCAAGCGGTTTTTCCCGTTGCCGGACTTTTTGATTGACAACACGAACAGCGCCTTGCCGCGTGTTGAGGTGACGATTCGCGGCCAAGTGCTTGACGTCAATTATTCGCAGGCGTTAATGCGTCGAGCAGATCTAGATTTACGTACAGTGTTGTTGCTTGACCGTGTTCAAAAGCAGCAGCCTGTTGACGCAGAGGCACTAAAGTCATTGCGTTCGTTAAAACTGATTGAGGGGCGTGCGCCCAAAATAATCGTGTCGGCACAAGTGGCCGATTGGGCAGGGCAAAAGGCCCGGTACATCCATAACCGCGGTGTGGACGATGATTATCTGTGCCGACTTGTCGTCGATTACATAACGAAATACGGTCAAGCCAATCGTAAAGACTTGGACGAGCTGCTGTTGCCAAAAATGGCGGACGTTTTGAACGCGGAACAGAAAGCGCATAAGCTGCGAAACCTGATGCAAGGAATGCGGCGGGATGGCTTGGTACGGAGAGAAGGTCCTCGAAGTGCAGGGGTTTGGCGTCTTGCGGAAAAGTAGGTACATCTGCATCCAGCGTGGCGTTGGTGCCTTGTGCGGTGACTCGTTTAAATAATCGCGATGAGCCTATGTCTAGGATTAGCTAAATTGCCTATTTTCTAGCAATAGCTAGTAAAGAAAAATCCTGTAAGTCATTGTTTTTGTTATTGTTTTATTGTCTAAATTGCAAATGCTCAAGTCAAAATCATGTTGTTTGCAAGCAATTCCTCACGAACCTCGCGACGAATTGGCGTGGCTCATTTTTCCTTGCCTGCATCTGTGAATTGCCGTTTTGTTCCACGCACACCCCTGTTCACTCGCGATTAAGACCAAACGATGAAACTTCACTTCGAATCGGACCTAAAGTATCAGGCGGACGCCATTGAGGCCGTTTGCGGTCTATTTCATGGTCAGGAGATTTGCCGATCCGAGTTCACGGTAACGGTAAACGCCGGGCGGTATGTGCCGCTGATGGAAGAGGCGTCACCCGATATGTTCGGCGGCGCCTCTCCGCAGCTATCGCTTGGAATCGCAGAGTCGGAATTGGGCGTGGGCAATCGGCTCACTTTGCTCGACGATCAGCTTGCAAAAAACTTGAGCGACACGCAGCTTCGTAATGGCTTGCCGCCCACGAGTGCAGCGCAGCTCACAGGCGACTTTACGGTGGAGATGGAAACGGGGACGGGCAAGACGTATGTGTACTTGCGCACCGCGTTTGAGTTGAACAAGCGCTACGGCTTTACCAAGTTTGTCATCGTCGTGCCGTCCGTTGCCATCAAGGAAGGCGTGAACAAGACGCTGGAGATAACGCGGGACCATTTTGAGTCGTTATATCCGGGCGCGAAGGGTTACGAGTTCTTTCAGTATGACTCGCAAAAGCTTGGCCAGGTGCGCAACTTTGCCACCAGCCCGAACGTGCAGGTGATGGTGATCACGGTCGGTGCGATCAATAAATTTGGCGATGAGGATGAGGCTGCAGCGGAAGAGTCAGACGAAACAAAACGCCGGGAAAAGTCCAAGAACGTGATGTATCGGGCGAGCGAAAAGACCGGTGGAGAAAAGCCGATTGACCTAGTACGCGCGACCCACCCGATCATCATCGTAGATGAGCCGCAGAGCGTTGATGGCGGAATCGACGGACGCGGCAAGCGCGCGTTGGATCGAATGAATCCGCTTTGCAGCCTGCGCTACTCCGCGACACACGTTCATAAACACAACATGGTTTATCGACTCGATGCGGTGGATGCCTACGAGCAGAAGCTGGTCAAGCAGATTGAAGTCGCTGCGGCCACGATTGAATCTGCGAACAATCGCCCGTTCGTGAAGCTTGTCTCAGTAAGTAGCCGGCGTGGCGTGATCTCTGCCAAGGTCATGCTGGATGTGGAAACGCGTATTGGCACCACGGCTACTGTGCAGCGACGCGAAGTCACGGTGCAGGACGGCGACAAGCTGGAACAGGCGACCAACCGCGAGCTATACGCCAACATACGAATCGGCACAATCGAGGCGAGCGCAAGCCGGAAGCGTATGGAGCTTTGGGTGCCGGGTGACCAGATTTGGCTAAATGTGGGTGATGGCTGGGGCGACGTTGATCCACAGGCTGTACACCGCGAAATGATTCGCCGAACGATCAAAGAGCATCTCGATAAAGAGAGGCGGTTGCGGCCTCAGGGTATCAAAGTGCTGAGTCTGTTCTTCATCGACGCCGTGGGAAAGTATCGGCAATACGATGCAAATGGTGGTGCGGTCAAAGGCGAATACGCCCTGATGTTTGAAGAGGAGTACAAGCGCTGGGCGAAGCATCCCGACTACCAAAGTCTGTTCGCGGAGGTTGATCTGAGCGAGTCGGCAGAAGCGGTTCACAACGGCTACTTTTCTATCGACCGCAAGCGCGTTGGCACCAAGACGGTGGAGCAGTTTAAGGACACCAGCGGCGACACCAAGGCGGACGACGATACGTACAACCTGATCATGCGCGACAAGGAAAAGCTGCTGTCGTTTGACTCGGCACTTAAGTTCATCTTTTCGCACTCGGCGTTGAAAGAGGGTTGGGACAACCCGAACGTGTTTCAGATTTGCAACTTTTCAACGCGTGGAACGGAGCGCTGGCGGCGCCAGACTATCGGGCGTGGCTTGCGATTGTGCGTGAATCAGGACGGGCAACGACTGCGCGGCTTCGACATCAACACGCTAACCGTGATCGCGCACGAGAGCTATGAACAGTTTGCCGACAACCTACAGAAAGAAATTGAGGCAGATACCGGCATTCGCTTTGGCGTGGTGGAGTCGCACGACTTCGCGGGCATCGCTTTAACGGGGGCGACAGGAGAACTGGTTGCACTGGGCGTGGATGCGTCAAAGGCACTATGGACGCACCTGAAGGCGAAAGGCTTCATCAATGCAAGTGATCGCGTGCAGGACGCGTTACGCACTGCTTTAAAGAATGACAACCTGCCGTTGCCACCGGAATTTGAAGCGCAAAGAGACGCTATTTTTTCTATTTTGAAGAAGCGCTGCGGCAAACTGGATGTTAAAAATTCGGACGACCGCAAGCCAATTCCGGTGCGTAAATCAGTTGCACTAAGCATGGAATTCAAAGCGTTGTGGGATCGAATCAAACACAAAACAACATATCGCGTGCAGTTTGACAACGACAAACTAATTACCAACTGCATTTTGGCGTTGAGCGAGGCGCCCCCTGTGGCCAACACGCGGCTTCAGTGGCGACGTGCAAATATGGCAATTGGCCGCGCAGGCGTGCTGGCGACATCCGTCGCTTCATCGGAGCCAGTAGCACTGCATGAAAACGACATCGAATTACCCGACGTCATCACCGAACTGCAGGACCGCACCCAACTGACGCGCAAAACGATTGTTCGCGTCTTAACCGAAAGCGGCCGGCTACCGGATTTCAAACGCAATCCGCAGCAGTTCATCGAAGTCACGGCGGACGCGATCAATCGCTGCAAACGCATGGCGCTTGTCGAAGGCATCAAGTATCAGCGCATCGGTGAAGCTGAATACTGGGCGCAGGAGCTGTTCGTTGATGCTGATCACGCGCTGATGGGCTATCTGACCGAAACGAGTGCGCGGATGAACACGACCAAGTCGGTTTACGAACACGTATTGGTCGACTCAGCAGTCGAATGGGAGTTCGCCGACGAGTTGGAAAAAAACGAGGCGATCAAGGTCTACGCCAAATTACCGACCTGGTTTAAAGTGCCAACGCCTTTAGGAAGCTACAACCCTGACTGGGCAGTGCTCGTCGAAAAAGATGGCGGTCACTTGCTATACCTGGTTGTTGAAACCAAGGGCAGTCTGTTTGCAGACGCAATACGCGCGACGGAGAGCGCCAAGATTTCGTGCGGCAAGGCGCATTTCCAAGCCTTGGCAGTGATGGATCCACCTGCGCATTACAGAGTAGCCAGAACGGTCGCCGACGTCTTTGAAGGTTTGTGAAACGGCCTTCCTCGCGCGCTCCCTTGTGTAGAGCGGCGGGGCATATGGACGAAAAAGAGTATTTGATGCGCAAAGACTCGGTACGTCACCCACCACCGCGCCGCGCCAACGCGGCCGTGTTTTTTGCAGTGGGGGGAGCCGCTCGCGGGCAACGTCGGGCTTGCCCCGACTTGAGAGGCCCCAAGGCCACGACCGCGTGTGGGGGGCGAAGCCCCGGCGCGTCTCGCTACGCGAGACCTCCCGCGAACGGGTCGGGAGTGGCAGCTGGGTCAGCGCGCAAGCGTTGATCCCGCTGTCCCGACCGAGTCCGGCCTGA
>JACMOJ010000543.1 GCA_014378085.1 Burkholderiales bacterium
AAAACGATTTATTGGTTGAGGAATTCAAGCTACTCCACGACCTTCTTCGACTTCCGCTTGCGCATCGCATCCTTGAGCTTTACGCCGCTAAAGAACCAGTATGCCGCGCCAATAGCCAAGCCGACGATGAATATGACGTTAATCGATCCGCTAAAAAACTCGCCCATGATTGTGCCTTCAAAAAGTGCTTCGATTTTTTCTTCGCGGTCCCTTATGGCCGCGATGACGAACGCGTCTCAGCACCGCTTGGTGGGCGATTCGCGCGGCGCGCCAACCTGCGTCAGCTGCGCGTTCGCCGTCGTAAAGTCGCAATGCTTGCGACGAAGATAATCAAGATGATGTGCTTTGTAACCTACCCGAATGGGTGGGATCCTGTTCCGTTGCCAGCGAAACAGGCTGTTTTGTCGGGCCGTACGAGTTGGGCAGCCATTTTTGGTTACCCCAACACCGAGAGGTTAGTGGTGTGGATTACCTATTTATGAAACTTGCCTATGCACGGGCGTCTTGAAGCAAAAATGACTGAAAACACCCGCCGATATTGGTGACTTTCATTATTTCGCCTAATCTATTTCTGCGGCCTTAGTGTTGCTGACGGCGCAAACGTGATGCCGACGACATCCGCAATGGGACGCTCCATGCGCACCGGAAATCCATCTGTGGAGAGCTCTGAGGTTGAATTGGCGACACCAAATGTGCCAGTTCGCAAATCCTTGACGACCATCGCGGTGCTGCCGCCGCCGTCGAGATTTAGTGCGTCGTATGCACCCAGCTTCAGCATAAATTCGCCTAGCTCTTTCATACTCGCACCGCGGCTATAGCCGTCTTGTCGTCCGTCGACGGCTACCAGCCACAAAGTACTGCCATCCGCGTTTACACCGACCACGCTGCGCGGGTGGCGGGTACCGGCATTGTCGGCCGACGTTGGTTGGCCGGCCTTCAGCACCAGCGCATTGCCACTGACGGCATAACGCGTGCCGATGGGAATTTCGTTCACGGCATCGCGAATGCTGACCTTGCCGTCGTCGCTGACAAGCAGCACGGCGCGCATTTTGTCGCCGACTGGTTTGGTCACCGTTTTGCCCCCCGATACGTGCCAGCCCACCGGCATGGTGCAGTTCCCGACAAAGTAACGCACCTTTTTCCCCATGACATCCTTGCTAATCGGCGCACCAAAAAAACTTGCATTGAGCGTAATCACAAAGTCGTGCTTGCGCGCCGCCACGGTTGGTGTTTCAAGCTGGCCAACACAGGGACCATCACCGTCAGGATCACGATCGTCCGCAAGCATTACTTTGGTCGAGATTCCCGGGTGTCGCAGGTCGACGCGCGCAATGACACCGGCCATTGGCCCGGGTATGGCAAAGCGCTCGATTTGGTACGGCAGTGGCTCGGTGGTGTTTGTCGCATTGACCGCGGCGACTGTCGTTGCCGCCCCTTCAGCGCCAACCACCGTGCCAGCGCGAGCTGGTTGTGTGTTGCTCGGCAGCCCGGCGATTTGCGCACAGCCGGCTTGTGCCATGCTGACGGAAACCAGCACAACAAGATACAGCGGTTGTTTATATCTGACGCAACCGATGGCGAGCGGCTTTCGCCACTCAGTTCTACCTCGAAACAGACCGATCTTCAATGCGTATTACCGCGTTACAGCGGACGTGAGCGCAGGCCATTTAAGACGGCGCGGAGACGAGCGTTGCCAGCGGCATCTGCCATCGGTGTGCCGATGCTCTCTGCCACCCAGCGTGCAATATCTGCCGACGAAACGACTACCACCTGCCTCGCTTCGATGGCTTGTTTCATCGCCAACAGTTTCATTTGCTGGCGTGCCGCTTGAAACGCCGGCGGTGACGCGAGATCGAATGCGGCTTCGAGCTTTAGCATGGACAACGCGGCGTCCGCCTTTACAGGGGTTGCCGCGCGTCGCGCGTTCAGTGCCGCTTCCCAAGCTGCGGGCAGTACGGTGAGTGTCGCCCAATCCTCATCGATATTGGTCGGATTGCCGGACTCCTTTACAACACACAATGCGATTTTTGCATCAAGTGCATCACACACCTTCGACCAAGAGCGTTTGGCGCTACCCGCGACCAGATCGCGCGCCTGGTCACGCGCCGTGCGGTATTTCGCATCGATTTTTGCGGCGATATGACGTGGTGCCTCGCCCGCCTTGCGCCATGCAGCATCAACCTCGTTGAGGGTTTTGCGTACTTCGGCTGATGGAGTGTCTTCAGTGAGTGCCGTGAGGGTGGCAATCAGTTTGTCGCGTGCGTCGAGGTGAGCCTTGAATTCCTGATCACGCGCGGCGCTGATGGTATCCCGCGACTTAAAAACAGCGTCAGTCGCAGCCTTAAAGTCCGCCCATAAGCGATTCTCTTGTTGGCGCGCGAGCGGGAGTGATTTTGCGTGTTGCTGCCAATCCGCCTGTAGTGCTCTGACCTTCGCGATGGTATCGCGCTGGTTGCTGTCCGCAGCCAATGCTTTCGCTTGTTCGACCAGCTTTTCGCGTTTCAGTGATTCAACGCGGCGCGCCTCAGCCAGCGGTGCTTCAAGTATGGCCTGCGTCGCCTGCATTTTTTCCAGCAGCGTTTTCTGTGCCTTGTGGGGGACGGTATGTTCAACCGGCCCAAGTTTTCGCCACTCAGTTTGGAAGTGGTCCAGCGAGCGCGTCGCGTTGCGCCAATCCGGTGGTACGACCGCAACAATCGCGACGGCCTCTTCTGCCAATTTTGTGATCAGGCTATGACGCGCCTGCAAATTTTCTTGGCGAATTGCTTTTAACTTCGCGAGTTGCGCGTCAACCGGAAGGTAGGCGTGTTTCAGGGCACCATCGAAACGCAGCCACAGCTCGCGATTAGTCGCGCCGCCGAGCTTATCAAGCTCTTTCCAGCGCTCGCGCAGCTGCTCAATTGCGTTCGCGTGTGACTTGATGTTGAGTTTAATGTCGGTGATCGCTTTGCCGAGCGCTTCCGCTTCCACCACCAGATCTTCGCGAACTCGTCCGCCACCCCAGTGCTGCCAGCCTTTGAGCCGCGCGACTTCTGCTCGAACATGTTCAAGGCGGCCTAACAACTTGGGCGGCATCTTGTGTTTCTTCAGCTGTAAATCGAGCGCGGCTAAAGACGCGGTCGATTCCACAATTTGGCCTGCACCGAGTGCTGCCTCAGCTTTGACCAGTACCTCCTCAAAGGCCGCCCGTTCGACCTGTTTGGCTGCCGCAGAGGCCTCGGCGTCTGCGGAGACTGCGGCATTTGTCACAGCGGAGCGCGCCGCAGTTTCTGTGCGGCGGTAGGCCTCAAAGCGATCATGAAGTGTCTTGGCGACCCGTGCATCATTTGCGATCGGCAGCGCCTGCCAACGGGCGTTGAGACTGCCATCGTCACTCATCGTTGACTGCCCGCTGGCGGCTGCGATGTCAACGAGCATTTTGTCGAGAAAAGTCAGCCGCGCATCTAACGCTCGGGCTAGTTGTAGGGCAGATTCGAGTTGCGACTGTGTATGGTCGATTTCGCGTTGCTGCGCTTCGAGGCGTTGCGAATCGGCCGTTGGCAGCAGGGCACCTTGGCCGCGCAGTGATTCAATGCGGTCATAGACTTGGGCAAGTTTGTCGCGGTCCATCCCCGACTGCGAGACCGCGAGACAGCCCGCGATGAGCTCTTGTTGTGCGCGCTCCGCGTCGCTTTGCCAGCGTTTAAAGGAAAGTTGCTGGTCGCCTCTTGCGCGCAACGTCGCCGTTAACTGGGTCGAAATGTTGCCGTACTCGCTAACCATTTCGGCGGTTAGACGAGCCGGGTCGAGCCGCTGCCACGCACGGTCAATATCGACAAATCGATTCGCGGGGATGGGTTCGGATAGGAGTAACTCTTTACACTGGGCGATCAGCGCGGCGGCTTCTCCGCGGGCCAGCCGTTCGGTCACTTTGCCTTCGTAGCGAAGCTTCGCGTCGCGATAGACCCGCCGATCATGGCTGCGAAATTCGCGCTCTGCTGCTTTCAGCCCGATCTCGGTTGTCATTGCGTCAATCGCGGCCTGCTTGATCACGAGTGACACCGCTTGTTTGGCAATGGCCAGCAACGCGTCATCGTTGCCCGCTGCAGTCGTGAGCCGATTACGCCACTCTTCCTCGTTAGTGGCATCGACGGGTTTGTTCGTCGTCTTTGGTTTTTTTTCCGTCTTAGGGGGCTTGGCACCAGTCGGGCTTGCATCCGGCGGTGAGACGCGTCTTTTGAGCAACTTATCGAGCATGTTCAATCACGTTTGGGGTAAGTTGGCGTATTGTGACACTTCTGACGGGGCAGGGGCGCAACCTGCCGCTTTCACTAAGATGGTACGCGTCGGCCGCCGCCGCGCCGAACGTCGGTGTCGTGTTTCGAATTTGTCGTAGCATCGTGGGATGGGAACGCGCGTTTCCAGTGTTACCAGTGCTACCAGTGCTGCCACCGCCCCCCCCGCTCATCAGCTATTTCACTGAATTCACTATCGATGTTCCGCGCTGCGTATCCAAAATATGTTTATCGCCCAGTGTTGCTAGAACGCCCGTCGATAGGGCGTTTTGTTTTGCTGTCGGTGTTGGTGCACATCTGGGTAATGGTGTTGTTCGGCGACGCGTCAGGCGGGAGGCGGGACTCGGCAAGTTGGGGCAGAACTTTCCTCGCCACGCTGGAAAACAGCCCCGCCAACGTTATGTCGAACGATATCAGCAACGGTTCGATTGGTGCCGCGCCGACGAAGCTAACGAGATCGATTGCCAATCGCGCGGAGGTC
>JACMOJ010000544.1 GCA_014378085.1 Burkholderiales bacterium
CCAATCTTCGAGTGCAACCCCTTTAGTCGCAAGGTCGGCAAAGGTGGTCGCATCCGGCGCAATGATGCCGGTCTTGGCGCCGAGTTCGGCTGACATATTGCTCATCGTCAGCCGTTCATTCATCGACATGCCGACGACGGTGGTGCCTGCATATTCGATGACTTTGTAGTCGTTGTTCATGCCAAGTGTGGCGCAAAGTTTGAGCAATATGTCTTTTGCGGTAAGGCCGCGACCCAAGCTGCCATTCCACTCCACACGAATGGTCGCCGGTACTCGCACCCAAATCTCACCGGTGGCCAACACACCGGCCATCTCCGTTGCGCCAATACCGACCATGAATGCCCCGTACGCGCCGCCCGATGGCGAGTGTGAATCACCGCCCACCGCAAACAGACCGGGCTTCATATGCCCGCGCTCCGGCAAGATGACGTGACAGATGCCCTCACCATCATAGAAGTTATTTATCTTGTGCAACACCGCAAACTTGCGCGTCAGCGACAAGATACCGGCGGAGTCCACATCAACGGCCGGAGTGTAGTGGTCTGACACCAATACCACTTTCGACGGGTCCCAAATGCCGACGCCAAGTTCTTTGAGTTTTGACTCCACGCGGCGTGGGCCACCGGAGTCGTGCATCATCGCTAGGTCGACCTTGCACGTAACAATTTCACCAACCGCGACCGACGCGCGGCCGGATGCACGAGCAATGATTTTTTGAGCAATGGTTTGGGTCATAGCGTCAAGGTCGCACTGAACTGCAGGAATGTCATAACGGATAACCGTGGTTTGGCAAAAAAAGTAAGGATTCTCAACCGCCTGCGTAACGTAAAGTGCCTGCGCTATTTGCTGGGATGAAATTCCTCGTCGCGCGATAATGCGGTGCCCGCTCGGAATGACAGTGGAATATTGTAATTCGCTGTGGCGCTTTTAGAAAACGGCACCGTCACAAGCTAAAAGTTGTCCGGACAAATTATCATGCATTTGCTAAACTACCGCAATCGTAACCCACCACCATCTAGGATAGCGTTGCAACCGTCCTCGTATTGAATACCGGAGTGCAGTATGAAACCAAACGATATGAAGGCAAATTTCAAGTGGGAAGACGCGCTTCTCCTTGACGACCAGTTATCCGACGAAGAACGGATGGTGCGCGACCAAGCGCAGGCCTATTGCCAAGAAAAACTGATGCCGCGGGTGCTGCATGCTAACCGCAATGAAGTATTCCACCGCGAGATCATGAATGAAATGGGTGCCCTTGGTTTGCTCGGTGCCACCATCGATGGTTACGGGTGCGCAGGCGTGAATCACGTTTGCTACGGGCTAGTGGCGCGTGAAGTGGAACGTGTGGACTCAGGCTACCGATCGGCAATGAGTGTTCAATCCTCGCTCGTGATGCATCCCATTTACGCGTATGGCAACGAGGCACAGCGCGAAAAGTGGCTGCCGAAGTTGGCCACCGGAGAACTAGTCGGCTGTTTTGGTTTAACCGAGCCCGACGCGGGCTCAGATCCTTCGTCGATGATCACGCGCGCCACTAAAGTCGATGGTGGGTACATCGTCCACGGCGCGAAAATGTGGATTACCAATTCTCCGATCGCGGATGTGTTTATTGTTTGGGCGAAAGATACGTCCGACGACGACACGATCCGCGGCTTTGTGTTGGAAAAAGGCATGAAGGGACTCAGCGCCCCGAAAATCGAAGGCAAGTTCTCACTACGCGCTTCGATCACCGGCGAGATTGTCATGGATCAGGTATTTGTGCCCGATGCGAATCTGCTGCCAAACGTGAAGGGGCTAAAGGGACCGTTCGGTTGCTTGAATAAAGCCCGTTACGGCATTAGCTGGGGCGTGATGGGTGCGGCCGAGTTCTGTTGGATGCAATCGCGCCAGTACACGTTGGATCGAATGATGTTCGGCAAGCCACTTGCCGCCACGCAGCTGATCCAGAAAAAGCTGGCGGACATGCAAACCGAAATCACACTCGGATTGCAGGGCGCGTTGCGGCTTGGACGCTTGATGGATGAAGGCCGTGCGACACCGGAAATGATTTCGTTGATGAAACGCAATAACTGCGGCAAGGCACTCGACATCGCGCGCGTGGCACGCGACATGCACGGCGGCAACGGTATCGCTGATGAATACCACGTCATCCGCCATGCGATGAACCTCGAAGCGGTAAACACCTACGAAGGTACCCACGATGTCCACGCGCTGATTCTTGGGCGTGCACAAACTGGGCTGAACGCATTCTTTTAACGGGAGCCTGTCATGGAACTGTCTGACAAAACGGCTCGCCAGATTTGGCAAGACATCAAAGCCAACCCAAACCGCGCCAAATTTGGTTTCGGCAAGAAGGCGGCGCTGATCAATATCGACCCGCAAAAAGCGTACACGAAGGTGGATGAATTTAAGACCGCCTACGCAACCGATCCTCGCCAGATTGAATACATCAACGAACTTTCCAAACGTTTTCGCAACCTGAAGTGGCCGGTGGTGTTCACCTACGTCGCTTATATGGAATCCGGTGAAGACGCTGGCGTGTGGGGAACCCGCACCAGCACGCCCGATTCGCTGCAAAACATTAAGTTTGGCTCGCGGCGCGCGGAATTCGACGACCGCGTCGAGGTCGACCGCCAGCGTGATGTGATTTACTGCAAAAAAATGCCGTCGGTGTTTTTTGAAACACAACTGCAATCGCTGTTGGTGTGGCATCAGGTTGATACGCTGATTGTCACGGGCGGATCTACCTCCGGCTGTGTGCGCGCAACGGTGGTGGATAGTCTGGCGCATGGCTACCGCACGATTGTGCCCGAGGAGTGTGTCGCGGATAAGCATGAAAGCTATCACTTCGCCAACCTCACCGACATGATGCTGAAATACGCCGACGTGATGAATGTGCAGGATGTGATGCACTGGCTAGACAACCAATAGCCAACAACTCGTGAAAGACGATCCGGGCTATTACGACTACTGGCCGTATTCAAATCGGCCCAAGATCACTTGGCCGAATGGCGCTAAGCTCGCCTTCTGGGTCGCGCCAAACATCGAGTTCTATGAGCTCAACCCACCGAAGAATCCATCGCGTGCGGCCTGGCCCCACCCCGCACCTGCGGTGCCGGGTTACAGCATTCGTGACTACGGCAATCGCGTGGGCCACATGCGGCAAATGAAGTTGCTCGACAAATACGGCATTCGCGGCTCGATATCCCTTTCCACCGCGCTTTGCACACACCACCCCGAAATCGTCGAGATGTGTCGCGAGCGCGACTGGGAATTTTTTACCCACGGCATTTACAACACCCGCTACACGTACGGAATGACTGAGGCGCAAGAGCGCGCCATGATTTTGGAATCGATGGAAACCATCGAACGCGCCGTCGGCAAACTACCGGCGGGTTATCTCGCGCCTGCACTGTCACATTCAGAAGTGACCATTGATTTGTTCGCCGAACTTGGTGGCTCCTACACATGCGATCTCTTTCACGACGACCAGCCGACCCCCGTGCGCGCACGCAGTGGAAAACGTTTTGTTTCCGTACCCTATTCGCTGGAACTTAATGACACGATCGTTTATGTGGTCAACAAAATTCCACCGCGTCGTTACGGTCAGATGATCAAAGACAGTTTTGACCGGCTCTACGCGGAAGGTGCCGCGTCGGGCACGGTGATGTGTATTCCGACCCACAACTATCAAGTCAGTTGCCCGCATCGGCTGAAGGCCTTCGAGGAGGCGCTGGAGTACATTACCGGCCACCCTGATGTCTGGGTGACCACCGGCCGCGAAATCGCCGACTACTATCTGGCGCACCACTACGATGCTGCGCTCGCTGATATCAACAGTGGGCGCAAAGCATGAACGTGACCCAGCCACACCCATCGGTCGAGGATAGCTACCTTGAGTATCCACAACGTCGCTACGGCATGGATCACGAACGCTACGCTTGGTCGATGCTCGCGGATCGCAAGCCGGTGGTCTGGCCTAACGGCAGCAAACTCGCCGTGTGGGTCAATCTCAGTCTCGAACACTTTCCACTGAATCCCACATCTCCCTCTGCCGGCAAACCGGTGAAGTTGCCCGGTGGCATGACCATGCCTTACCCAGACCTGCGCCACTACACATTGCGCGACTATGGCAATCGCGTGGGCATTTATCGGTTGTTGAAGGCGTGCGACCAAACGAACGTGACACCAACCATCGCCATTAACGCCGCATTGGTGTCACGGTATCCGCAGCTCGCCGGGCTGATTCGTGAACGCGGCGACGAGGTGATCGCCCATTCGTGGAGCATGGATACCGCACATGTCGGTGGCCTCGACGAAGCGGCGGAGGCGGCGCTGATCCAACAGAGCATGGATACCTTGAGCAACGCGTTCGGCAAGACGCCGACCGGCTGGCTGTCGCCGGGGAAATTGGAGTCCGCCAACACGCCAGATCTAATCAAGGCAGCGGGCATTGAATACTTCTGCGATTGGGTGAACGACGATATGCCGTATGCGTTTCATACCAAACACGGCGATCTCGTCGCGATGCCACTCTCCACAGAAATCGAAGACCGCTTTATTGTCATCGACAATTTTCAGTCGGAGCAATCTTGGGCGGAGCAAGTGATGGATGCCTGCGAGCTACTATTGGCCGAGGCGAACGAACAAGGTGGCCGCATCCTTTCGATCCCGTTACACGCCTGGGTGATGGGCCAGCCGCACCGCATCAAACATGTTGAAGCGGTGTTGGCACATGTGATGTCAAAACCCGGCGTATGGAATGCTTCTGCTGGCGAGATCTGCGCAACATGGCGAGCGCAGCAAACCGCCGCATCGGATAACAAAGCAGAGTAACGAAGCAAAGTAATGAAGAAGAGTCACAAAACACAGTTACAAAACTCTAACACTGGCGGGCTTTTACAAGAAAAAATGCCTGAAAACGCCCGCCAAATGGCGAGTCTTAGTTCCTATTTTTACGTCGTCGGATACTTACTTACGCCGCCACTCGGTGATGCCGCCCGGCTTGTCCTCGAGCACGATGCCGGCCGCGTCGAGTTGTTTGCGTATCTCATCAGCACGTGCGAAGTTCTTCGCCGCTTTTGAGGCGTTCCGCTCGGCCACCAGTGTCTCCACATCCAACGCGCCGGACGACGCCGCACCTTGTACAAACTGCTCGGGGATGTCTTGCAGCAATCCAATTGTGCCGCCAAGCGCCTTGAGCATTCCCGCCGCGTCGGCTGATGCAATGCGGTTGATCTCGCGACGCAGCTCATGCAACACTGCAAAGGCCGCCGGTGTATCGAAGTCGTCCTCCAACGCCGCGCGAAACCGTGCGGCATATGGGTTCGACCAATCGAGCGTTGTCTTGGCGAGGGGCACATCTTTCAGTGCGATATAAAAACCAAGCAGGGTTTGCCGCGCATCTTCGAGCGTATCCCACGAGTAGTTAATCTCGTTGCGGTAGTGACCTCGCATTAGAAAGAAGCGTACGGTCTCGCCACCTTGAACGGCGTCGAGTTTATCCAGCACGTCGCGCAGCGTAAAAAAGTTGCCGACGGACTTCGACATCTTTTCTTGATCGACGTTGAGGAACGCCGCATGCATCCAGTAGCGGGCGAATTTTTTGCCCGAGCCCTCCTCAAACGCGCCTTCGCTCTGTGCGATTTCATTCTCGTGATGCGGGAACTGCAAATCCCAACCGCCGCCGTGGATGTCGATTTCTTCGCCGAGCACTTCACGGCACATCGCCGAACATTCGATATGCCAACCGGGGCGACCATCACCAAAAATGGACGGCCACTTTGGCTCATTGGGCTTCGCCGCTTTCCACAACACAAAATCTAGCGGGTCGCGTTTGGCGCTCACGACGCCGACGCGTTCGCCTGCCTGCAGATCGTCAAGATTCTTGCGCGACAACTTGCCGTAATCTGGAAAATCACGCACCGAGTAGTAGACGTCACCGCTGTTGCCAACAGGATCAGCGCGGTAGGCAATACCCTTTGTTTCCAGCATGCGAATGATGTCAAGCATGGCATCCACATACTGGGTGGCGCGCGGGCTGTGTGTCGGACGCAATAGTTTGAGCCGATCCGAATCCTCAAACATCGCTGCCGTCATGCGTGCTGTCAGCACTTCCATCGGTTCGCCATTCGCATTTGCCCGCTCGATGATCTTGTCGTCGATATCGGTGATATTACGAACGTAATTGACGTCGTAACCAGTAGCCGTCAGCCAACGGAAAACCATATCGAAGATGGTAAAAGTCCGCGCGTTACCGATGTGATAAAAGTCGTATACGGTCGGGCCGCAGGAATACATGCGAACCTTGCCGGGCTCGATGGTGTGCAGAACTTCTTTTTGGCGTGAGAGGGTGTTGTATAGAGTTTGCATGTTCGCAAGGCAATGTTGGCAATATTAGTTTGGCGCAAGGCGGCACGCCCTTTATTCGGCACGAAGTCCTAGGTTTCGGTTTCGACAATCGTGCTGGAATACTCTAATGGCCATGGACGCGAATCAAATTCAGCCAGCGAGGACGGGTCAATATGCGAGGAGAGCCTGACGGCGACAGCACTCAACGACCGGACGACATCGATTGTAGGTGGCGCGGCGTGAGCCTAGGCGAGTGGAAACGCGGGCAGCGGCGGCGCAAACCTGCAGGGACATCATTGTTCGCATTCTTGGTGGCATTCTTGTTAGAATAGAGATTGCATTTTTTACAAATTATTCTTTTAATTCAATGAATTATACCATCTCGCCAGTAACGACCAAGGTCACTGAACGCACAATTGACCGCATCCAGACTCGACCTCACGCAAAACTGGTCCAACATTTGGGCATTTTTCTGGGCTCGCTTTGTTTGTCGTTTTCGGCAGCGGCAGCACCAGCTGACGACTTTAAAGATGCCTCGAAACTTTATCAACAGGGCAAGTTCGAACAAGCGATGAGTAAAATCAACGCCGGACTTGCGGTTCAGCCGAAGGACGCACAGGGACGTTTCCTCAAGGGCCTGATTCTCACTGAGCAGAAAAAACTCCCGGATGCGATCCAGACTTTCACCGGGCTCACTGAAGATTACCCAGAGCTACCTGAGCCGTATAACAACCTCGCCGTGTTGTATGCAGGACAGGGTAATTACGACAAAGCAAAAGCGTCGTTGGAACTCGCGATCCAGACAAATCCTGCGTATGCAACCGCGCATGAAAACCTCGGTGACATCTATGCACAGCTCGCTCGGCGCGCCTACGACAAGGCGCTGCAACTCGATAAATCCAACATCACCGCGCAGTCGAAATTAGCGATGGTCAAGGAGATGTTCACAGTGCCAAAATCGACGGTGGCGTCTGCGAGTAAGACCGAGCCTGCAAAAACCGTCGGGGCGACCACCGCTGCAATAGCGCCTCCAATAACGCCTGCATCATCGACCACATCGGCAGCATTCGCCACATCGGCCGCACCAGCCGCATCGGTCGGCAAATCGCCTGCCGCAACCGCTGTAACCAACGACGGCGTCAAAGCAGCCGTGCTGGCGTGGGCAAATGCGTGGTCGTCAAAAGATGTCGCCGGTTATCTAGGCTACTACGCGGCGTCATTTGAAACACCGGATGGTCTCGACCGCGGCGCTTGGGAAGCGCAGCGCAAGGAACGTATTGAACGTCCCAAGTCGATCAAGATCGATGTCACATTCCGCAGCATAAAAATCACGGGTAAGGAGGCCACAGCGACATTCCGCCAAGCCTATCGCTCCGATACGGTCAATAGCAATAACAACAAGACCCTAAAATTGGTCCGGGCTGGCGAAAAATGGCTCATCCAAACCGAGCGCAGCGGCGGTTAACCGTGCAACATGAGCGACGTCTCATGGCGTGGCGTTTGCCATCAAGGGTTTTTACGCTATTGGTTGCACTTTGGTTTGTGGCGTCCGCGACTGCGCAGTCGGTGCCCGCTGGATCTGGTCTACCCACCACATTGGGTGTCGCCGCAGGCTTTAGCAATGAGGTAGAAGCCGCACTCGTGCGCAGCATGGAAAGCCTCAAGGAAAACGGCATCAAGTCCGCCTTGAAGGAGCTAGACGCGGCACTCGCAAAAAATCCAAATTTCCGGCTGGGGCATCTGATGCGAGGGGACTTGCTGATGGCGAAATCGGGCGCACCGCTTTCGCTATCGGATTCACCAGCGGGGCGCAGCAACAGAACCCAACCAGACACCATCGCCAGCATCGCCAACCTTCGGCATGAGGCACAAGTGCGCCTCAATCGTTATTACGACGCGCCCGCCCCAGACGCCCTGCCCACCGCAGTCTTACAAATGGCGCCAGGCCAACAGCATGCGTTGCTGATTGACACTTTGCGCTCGCGCATCTATGTGTTTCGCAATGACAACGGTAAACCGCAGCGAGTTGCCGATTTCTACACGAGTATCGGCAAACTCGGCGCCGAGAAAACACGCGAGGGTGATCAAAAGACGCCGCTGGGTGTGTATCGCGTGACCTCAACTGTTGCTAAAGAAAAGCTCACGGACTTTTATGGCCCCGGTGCGTTTCCCATTAATTTTCCGAACGACATGGACCGCCGGCTCGGCCGCACCGGTTCGGGCATTTGGATTCACGGCACGCCACCCGATACTTACAGCCGCCCGCCGTGGGCGAGTGATGGCTGTGTGGTGCTGACCAATGAAGATTTTCAGCAGCTCGGCCAATACATTGAACCCGGTTTCACACCGGTTGTGATCTCGCCAACGGTGGAATGGCAATCGCCAGATGATTGGGTGGCCTTTCGCACCGCCTTTGACGGTTATCTTGCCCAGTGGAAGCGCGACTGGGAAAGTTTGAATATGGATGCCTACTTGGCCCATTATTCAAACGCCTTTGAGGCGGATGGAAAGGACCTGCGTGAGTGGGCGAGCAATAAGCGCCGCGTTAATGCCGGCAAAACCTTTGTGAAGGTCGAGATACAAAACCTTGCGGTGTTTGAGTACGCGACCGGTACGAATCAAACACCACTCATGATGGTGACGTTCGACCAAGAATATAAAAGCAGCAACAACGTTAGCAAAATGAAGAAGCGCCAATACTGGCAACGCGAAGACGGCCGTTGGAAAATTGTGTTTGAGGGCGCGGCGGCGTGATTAAGGTCTCGGCGCTTGTTATTGTTTATTAAAAGAGGAAGGTTATGAATAAATTCAGAATCAATCGCAGTGCACTAAACACCGTCGTGAAGTCTTTTGCCGCAGTGCTTGCCGTGTCGATAAGCGCGGCGCTGTCTGTCGCAAATGCCCAGACACCAACTCCTGCACAAAATGTCGCGCCCGCCGCGTCGGGCAAACCAGCGCCAGCTAAACCTGCGCCCAAAAAAGCGGCTGAAAAAGCCAAGACCAGTTTTTGTAAACCTGAAACTAAAGGAACCCCTGTGAAAGTCAAACTCACCACCTCAATGGGCGCAATAACCCTCGAACTCGATCAAGAAAAAGCACCAATCTCGGTCGAAAACTTTATCAAGTACGTTGAGAGCGGCCACTATGCCGGCACAATTTTCCATCGAATCATTGATGGCTTTATGGTGCAGGGCGGCGGCATGACCAAAGATATGCAACAAAAGCCAAACAACCCGCCGATTAAAAATGAATCCACCAACGGTTTGAAGAACGACCTCTACACGGTGGCAATGGCGCGCACCGGTGTGCGCGATTCGGCAACATCACAGTTTTTCATCAACGTGAAAAACAACGACTTTCTGAACTACTCCGGCGAGACCCAGCAGGGGTTTGGTTATGCCGTGTTTGGCAAAGTCATTGACGGCACCGACGTCGTTGACAAAATGAAAGCGGTCAAAACCAGACAAGGGGACGTGCCCGTCGAGCCCATCGTTATCGAAAAGGCGGAATGCTTGAAGTAGGCCAGTCGATCGGGAGAAATCTGGGTAGACGCAATTCGCCAACCCATGCTGCCCAGCCTATTCATTTCTGATCTACACTTGCACGAAACGCGGCCGGAGGCTTCGGCCGCGTTTTTTCACTTCCTACGTACTGAAGCATTGCAGGCCAAGGCACTCTATATTCTTGGCGACTTGTTCGAATATTGGGTTGGCGATGACCAACTGGAACATGACGCTCTCTCGCGATCGGTTTGTGAAGGCATCCGCAAACTTTCCGATCACGGCGTGGAAGTATTTTTTATGCACGGCAACCGAGATTTCTTAATCGGATCGCGTTTTGCCGAAGAGGCGAAACTGACTATCCTCCCCGACCCCACCAAAATTCGCGTCGGCGAAAAGTCTCTCTTACTGCTACACGGCGACACACTTTGTACCGACGATGTTGCCTACCAGCAATTTCGCCGACAATCGCGTGACCCCGCATGGCAGGCCACCGTACTCGCCAAACCCTACGCCGAACGGGTCGCACTTGCGGCCGCCATTCGCGAACGAAGTGACACCGAGAAGGCCGCCAAGCCAGCCGACATCATGGATGTTTCCACGCAAACGGTTGAAGCGGTGTTTCGTCAATATGGCTACATCGATATGATTCACGGGCATACACACCGGCCGGCATCGCATACCTATAAAGTCGATGGACATGTTTGCCATAGACTCGTATTAGCTGACTGGCATAATGAAGCAACATTCATCACCGCCCCGCAAAAACTTTGAGCTCAAAGCCTACATGACGAATTTTGTATCCAGAGCGATCCGCCAAAAAAGTGTCGACTACCGCTTGCATGTTCACCGCGTGAATTCGCGAGAGAGCTACCAAGCACATTTAGATTCAATGGCGGAAACCCATCGGAATAGATGGGATAACGAATTGACTCTGGGCGCGTCGCAACTTCCATTTACCACGCGAGGCTTCTGCCAACCGTGCCAGTGCGAAGTTGATTTCGAAACCGATTTTGAGTACAGCTACGACAGAATCGATGACAAATTGGCTCCAAATTGGCGGGAAAGAGTCATCTGCCCTTTTTGCCACTTAAATAATCGGACGAGAGCCTCGGTCCAAATACTCGAAGAAATATTGGAGGCTAAGCGGAATAGTAGTATTTACATTGCCGAACAGGTAACACCGCTATACGCCCTTCTCAAGGCGCGGTTCCCTCAACTTGTCGGTAGTGAATATCTCGGCAGCAAAGTGAGTTTCGGTTCGACAGACGAACGCGGCGTCCGCAATGAGAGCATCACAAAGCTCACTTTCGACGACGATAGTTTTGATGTTGTTCTAAATTTCGATGTTTTGGAGCACATTCCGAATCCGAAAATCGGTTTAGGCGAAATTTTCCGAGTTCTAAAACCCGGAGGACGTCTATTGTTGTCTGTCCCGTTTATGCCACATCTCGAACATACGCAGGTGCGGGCGACAATTAGTCCGGACGGAGACACAACGCACCATCTGCCCCCGCAGTATCACGGCGATCCTGTTTCCGAAGATGGGTGCCTTTGCTTCCAAGACTTTGGTTGGGACCTATTGGTTGAACTCAAGAGGCTCGGGTTTTCCCGAGTTGAAGTGCTCCTCTATTGGTCCGACGTCTTGGGCTATTTCGGTGTTGAACAAAACGTGATTTTTGCTCAGAAGTAGCAATTTGCACTGCCCCAAATTCCCATTGACGGACAATACCTCTGTCCGTTCGCGTCTCAGTATAATAACGACGTGCAGAGCATTGCAACGCAATATTAACGACGATACAGACGAGCCCTATGAACCTTCCAAAACTTGCCCTCCCGATTTTGCTTCTCTCGCTGGTTGCAGGCTGCGAGCGCAAGCCGCAAGCGGACCAAGTAGAGCAAAAGTCGCAGGTGAAACAGTCGGCAGCGCCAATCGCGCCCGCCCCGCAAATCACTTTTACGCAGTGGGGGCCAAATTCCACACCCGTTGGCGAAGTTTTTAACAAGCAGCCCAACGGACAGTCGGCGATTTGGTTCGGTATTACAGCCTCTACAGCGCTCACTGGGATGGAAGGTTGGTTCGGTGACAAAAGGCTGGACGAGGCTTCTGTGAATCAAACTGGAGGAGCGCTGATAGTCCCATCTGACTTGCTTTCCAAGCCGGGCAGATTTCCAGTTTATTTAGTCCATACGGCATCGAAGAAGCGCTACGACCTCGGCTCATTTGACGTTCTTCCGTCTGAAAAAGATGTACCTTCGCTAACAATTTCCAAGTGGGGTCCGGACTCCACGGTGAAGGGGCAAGTGTTTAACAAGCAATCTAACGGCGCGTCGGCCATTTGGTGGCAAGCGGAGGGTTGGGTAAACCCAAAAGCGATGGAAGTGTGGTTTGACAAACAAAAACTGCAAGATGCTGCCCTAGTTTCGTACAAGGGCGGGAGCGTGCTAGTCCCTCAATCAGCAATTACCAGCGTCGGCAAGTTCCCAGTTTACTTAGTACACAAGTCGTCCGGCACCAAGTACGAAATCGGTACCTTTGAAGTCACCGCGAAGTAGAAATAATTCACAGCCGCGCTTTGCAGCTGTTCAGCGCACGGACTACGAGCGCGGCAAATTTATCGAGTTGTCGTATGCGCGTGTGTCTGCTTAGCGACTGGCTTGAAGGAATCATCAACATCGTGCCACGAAACACCGGCCATGCCCGTACGGAAACACGTGGTAGTTGGGGACGAGAGGTCGGCTCGCAACCTTGGCACTACAAGAAACATCTAACAAGCATCAGCCTTGACGCGACCCGGTCGCGCGCCCCACAAATCAGTTTAAATTCACTGCTTCGCGCGTCGGTGAATCTGCTAGGGCAACAGGTTTTTAACGCGGCTTTCTGGGTGGCGGCACCGGCTTCGATACTGTTTTCTGGTCGCGTGGCATGTTTGAATCACTAGTGGGTCTGGCTCCTCCAATCCGGCGGAAGCAACGATGCGATCTGTCTGTGTCGCCGTTTCCACCCCTTGTGCGCATGCGAGTAATTCCGTACATTCACATCACCACAAAGTGAGAACTGCCATGTCAACACCACAATTCATATTCGTCATTCTGACGGTTATCTGTCTGTCTGTGGGGCAAGTGTTATTCAAAGTAGCGTCAAGTAGTGTTGAGCTATCTTTAAATGGCTTCTTAAGTAGCCTGTTCAACACAAAACTGTTCATAGCTTTGGTCGTTTACATGGTGGCAACAATGATGTGGCTCCTCGTGCTAAAAGAGACCCCATTGCGAGTGGCGTACCCATTCGCAGCGTTAGCCTTCTTCGTTGTACCAATTTTGGCTCACTTTTTGTTGGGCGAGACTCTTGGCTGGAACACATTCGCTGGAGGCGCTTTGATAGCTCTTGGTGTTTGGGTGTCGACCTATAAATAGGAATCAGAATGGCAAACGAAGTGTGCCCAGTTTGTGAAAATCGCTTGCATCCAGGCTACCAGTCTTGGCATTCTTTATGTAGGCATTGTGGCTACGAAAAGTCGGATTTACAGCCGGCCATAAATTTGGACGTACCTCACAAATTGATTGATGAGTCCTCCCGTGAAACTGGGTTGCGTGAGTTGCGTATTGAAAATTTTCGCGCTCTGTTGGAAATACTAAAACCGATTAAGCCCGGTGGTGGGCGCTTGCTGGATGTTGGGTGTGCCCACGGTTGGTTTCTTGATATCGCTAAACAAGACTTTGAAGTGCTCGGGGTTGAACCCGACAAATCGGTCTTCGAGGTCACTTCTAAGCGGGGCTTACCAGTGCGGTTCGGATATTTTCCCGAGGCACTGGAAGCGTCGGAAAAATTTGACGTCATTGTATTTAATGATGTTATCGAGCACATACAAGACGTGGAAAATATTCTTTCCGAATGCAACGCTCGTCTGAATGACAACGGTCTTCTTCTTCTTAACATACCAAATAGTCGTGGCACGTTTTACAGACTTTCTAAATTATTTAGCCTGTTAGGCGCGCATAGTTTTTTCGAACGACTTTGGCAGAAGAGTTTCCCCTCTCCGCACTTGCACTATTTCAATAGCTTAAACATCAACCAGTTACTGGAGAGGAGCCAGTTTAAAGTTGAACGGTGCGGTTATCTCCCTTCTTTAAAATTTAAAGGCCTTTACAGCCGGATCTCGTACACCAATGGCGACCGATTTATTGTGAATTCATTGGTCTATTTAATTTTGACAATATTTTTGCTGCCCATCATTCATGTTCTTCCGAAGGACATAGTTTTTGTAATAGGAAAAAAAATGAATTGACGGTATCACCGATGATTTACCCTTTACGGCAGTACTAACAACTATTCGAAAAGAGCGTTGGCGAAAGGTGCGAAACAGATCTACATATTGAGTGAGAACGGCATCCGGTCACCCAGGAACCGGCCTAAATGTCAGGTCCGTCACGTCCTCCTAAGCTCGTAGCGTCAGCGTGTAGCGCGTTAACCAAGCGTTGATCGTGTGGCAAGCTGACGGGGTCGTTTTGGAACTGCCGATACGTCATAGCTTAGGAAGGCAAGCACTAATTGGAGTCCCATTAAAACGGGTAACGCAGCAAGCATGACAGTACCTGCAGGCGTCGGCGTTCCCTTCAGGGAAGACTCAATCCAATTGATCACGCCGTAAGACACACCAAACACCAGCATGATCAAGCCAATGGGCAGCTCAAGCGACGCCACCGAAACGTTACGTAAATAATACGAATAAAAAATACGTTTGAAGAAATTTCGGATGTGCTTGATTAGGAATTCACGAAAGATATTCTTTATCTTCAGATTGCTCACTTCCTCACCGTACTTTGCCGCCATGGCAATGTCCACCACAACGGCACCAACCGTGTTGAGCCGAAACAGCATGTCAGTTTCAAAAAAGTAACGCTTACTGATCTTATCTAATGGTAACAACTTAACTACGCTGGCATGAATCGCTGTATATCCGTTTGTTGGGTCGAACAGATCGTAATAGCCTGTTGACAACTTTGCCATAAATGAAAGAGCAGCGTTGCCAAACAATCTAACGGCCGGCATTTCACGGACACGCTCTAAGTCGAAAAAGCGATTCCCTTTTGTGTAGTCTGCCTCTCCGCGCAATATGGGTTCAACAAACGCACCAATGAATTCTGGTGCCATTTGGCCATCGCCATCAATTTTGACGATCACTCTGGCACCCGCCTCAAGCGCAGCGATATAGCCCGTCATCACTGCGCCACCAACCCCTTGGTTGGACTCATGTCGAATGACGACAACTCTCGAATCTGTAACTTTTGTCTGGACGAGATCGCCACTTCTGTCGGGACACGCATCGTCGACGACGAAGATCATGGAAACAAACGCTGGGATGTCGGCAATCACGGATTCGATATGCCGCGTGACTTTATAGCTGGGAATAACCACGGCAATGTTGTCTTGGTCTCGCTTCGCACTCAGTTCAGCGCTCATCTTAATTCCTGAATGAACTTTTCAAAAATAGCACTGGTTTATCGGTGTGACCCGCCGCCCATATTTCCGCAACCGTCGCACCGGCCGGTGCCGTGACCTCAGCGGCATTCTCTGTCGCTTCCGGCATACAGTCAAATAACGATATATCCACTTTCAGCTGTTTGGCGTTGGCATCGAGCCAGCGAATTTGCAGCCGCCCCTTCGTCTCAGTGGAAGCACATTTGGCCACCACCGAATTTCGGTAAGTCCGTCCAGCGATCACAGGTACCGCTTGGCTCGCGGGCGTCAGCGTGCTGACCAGAATTCCACTGTCCTGCCGCTTGACGTCTGCCATCGACCAGCCTGCCTGGTCACCCGCGTAGCTGGGATTAATAAGCAGTTCACGCGCATACTGAAAATCTGATTTTAGCTTTCGAACGCTTACTGTCCCGAAGTTTGCGAGTTCCATTGATACCTCATTAAGGCGGTTCAAAACATCGGTCTTCACAGTTCGATATTCATTATCGACCACAACCAAGTTAACGCCGCGTTCGCTCAGAACGCTAGCGATAGCGGTTGCAGTTGGGGCATTTTCCACCTCGCTCAAAAACTTTCTGTTGTACCAGTTGGCATACAAGACGTCGCCTCGGGCACCCGCCCCTGCGGCAGCAGCGAAAACTGCGATTGGACGCTCATTGCCATTGATGTGGCCGGCGAGTTCTACCGCCGCACGGGTCGGATACATCTCACGAATACTATCTGCCCGGTCACGCGCCATAAACGCAGATTTTAAAGGGAAGTCGAAATATGGCGAGGCATTGGTGATAAACACCAGATTCAGCCCTAGCAACGCAACCACGATCGTCTCAAAGATTCTCGCAAGCAAACCCTTTGTGGACAAAATTATGCCCAATGCGACCCCAATACCCGCCGTTAAAAGGGCTGTTGCTGGAAACACGTAGCGCAGATAAGCCATCGCCTGAAAGCAAACAATGATCGATAGAAAACCAATGACTAAGAGGGCGACCGCGCGTCGGTGACGCGTCCAGTACAACACAATCAGGGTCGGGAGAATCAGCACCAGCCAGTGAAACCCCGCGCCTCCTGGAAAGCTCTCCAAGTATTTGCCTGTGTTTAGCGTGATATCCCAAGGCGTTTTCCAAGAAAATCCCCTTAGAAACCTTGAGTCCACAAAGTTTTCCACGGGATAAAGTGCCGATTTGAAAATTCCGTTATAAAAGGGAAACAGCGGGTTGCCCGTCATCGCCCAGGCAGTTACGTAAGGCACACAACCAAGGGCGACGAAACAAGCAAGGCCGACCGCAACGCAACGCGCATGCGACGTTCGCAGCCAGTACTGCGGGCGTAGTACTAATATCAGCAACAGTAGCGGCAACACGGTAAATGTGACCGCCTTCGCCGAGGCCGCCAGCCCTAGGACAATTCCCGCCAGCAGCAAGTACGCTGGAGACGGCTTGTCCTCAACGGTCGACCGGAGCACAAGCCAACAGCCTGCAACAATGTAAGCGCCCCAAATTGATTCGATGAAGAGACTGCTTCCCTCCGTAAAAGTCAATGGTGCAGCAAGGAAAAAAATTGCGCCCCAGCAGGACGCGATCCAATTGCCGCCCGCCCACTGAACGATGCGAACGATCAGGAGCGCTACCGACAAGATGAATAAAACGTTTATCAGGCGCGACGCACTCTCACCGCCAAGTACGTACGCCAAGGTGTACAACCAGTCGCCCAACGCCGGCATTAGCGCCCAAACATAAGTACTGGCATCAAAAGTCCAGAGCCCCTGATTTGCAATGAATCTGGGGATAAACAGATGCATGGCTAACGCATCATGCCCAACCTCTGGCATATACGCGGTCATCAAGTAGATCATTCCCAGCGCCAGGATGACAGAATGAAGTAGGAGCCTCCGGCCACGCGCTTCAGCTTGCGCTTTCGGCTTTTGCACCGCTGCGAGCAGTTCGCGAGCCAGTCGCATCGTATATTGGCGGCCAACAAACAACACCAGTGCGAGCAAGCCAACGTAGAAAGCAGGGTAGTTGATCGGGAAATGTGCTGCAACACCAATTAGCGTCGCAAGAATGCCCGCGCCTACAAGAAAGTAGACTGTGCCATCTTGTGTTGGCTCTGAACACAGAAATTTGATTACCTGCTCCCCCAGCACGCGGCTTGCAGCCCAAACTAGGAACACCACCAAGAGCGGCCATATCCCGCCGGTTGCTGCGCCTAGACCCACCGTGAGCAACAAAGCGACACTGAGAAAATTGAGGCGGGTAAACCTCAGCAATGCCAGCGCGCATGAGACAGACCCCAATAGAAAATAGGCAAACCTCCTTCCGCCGCCACTGGAGAACCTAACTGCCGAGGACCATTCAAGCTGAGAAAGACTATGTCCTACGAATCCGAGAACCAGCAGGGTGAGGAGCACGATAAAAGCTAATACGACACGGTTCATATTTTGCTCATGACATAAGACGGTTGGTTGTAGAAAGATTTACAAACGCCACACTAACAGAGCATTAACTACCCTCGAAGCCGGACGTCGACGCATCAGGCTATGTAGTAGTTGCGCGCGTGTCATCTACGGTCGAGGGTCTTGGACCGTTCCGACCTGTAACTTGTCATGCAATTTGCCGCTTGATCGGCCGGCTTTCAAAAGCGGTAAGACCACGCTTCCTTTTTGACCACTGCGTCAACGACTGAAACGGAAAATATTTTTGTGCCGATTGCCGCCGAGCCGCAAATCTCCTCCCTTCCAATGCGGTCAATCTAGCTACCAAGAGCCAACTGCTCGAACCATCCCGCGGAACTACAGCGGGCGCGGCAATTCACACTAATTTTCGGATCCATAAGCTGCTGCCGCCGTAAAACCGTCCGTTGCATTCGGAAAGCGCTTGCTTAAGTAGCTGCGGCAGCGCGTAAAACGCGTAAGCGGAACCAAATTCGATTCGAAAGCTGCAATTAAGTGTCAGCAGCGCGCGTACGAGGTACTGCTCGTTCCAGCACCGCTTACGCTCAACCACCCATTCGCGAGGATAGTCATGTGGAAGAAATATATCGTGGATGTGGATGAGTACGCCAGCTTTTAATCGCGGGACGATTTCAAACATCAAATAGTTGACGTCGCTGTCTGTTTTGCTTATGTGCGACGAATCGATAAAGAGGATATCCCCAGATTCCAAATTTGCAAAAATATCCAACGGGACATTCTGAACTCGCTCGCGGATCAGCACGTTAATTCCCGCTATCGTCCGCTTCAGGAATTGGCGGGGGTAGGGCTCGATACAAGTGATGTGCACAGCACTGTTTAAGAACCGTCGATTCACATCGGCCATTAGCAACGATGAAAAGCCTGACCCAACTTCAATTATTTGTTTCGGTCGCCAGTGCCGCATCAGCACAAACAGCGCGATCGAATCAAGCCACGCAAATTGGGAATTAGTCTGAAAAAACTGCTCTACCGCATTTTCATCCCGTACACCAATCGGCATCGTTTCCGAATATTCAAACGACCCAACGAATTGCGGAAAAACTTCTCGCAGCAATTGCTCGTGACCCGCGTGATTGAAGTCGATACCAACTAAATCAGGCGTAGCCGGCCAAATTTTTTCAGAGCGCTCTTCGATATCCGCAATATTGATGACCGGAGAGTAGTAGTGGCCGTTTGGATACCCGCGTTGCCCACTCAAAAATTGGTCAGGGAAGAACAGAGACAGCAGCCTCCGAAATTGCAAAAGTATTGGAATCAATTCAAGTGGTCAGCGTTAGGTCGGCTTCAATATCATCAACATGCTCCAAGCCAACTGCGATTCGCAACATCCCATCGCTAATGCCGGATGCGGCGCGTTCCGCGTCGGTTAGGCGCGCATGGGTAGTTGTCGCCGGATGTGTAATTGTCGACTTTGTATCGCCGAGATTTGCCGTGATCGAAATCATTTTACATGCATCAATGACGCGCCACGCCGCATCTTGGCCACCCTCGACTTCGAAGGCTAGCACCGCGCCCTGCATCGTGGCCTGTGTCATCGCGAGTTGATATTGGGGATGTGACTCTAAGCCGGCGTAATGCACCCGCTTCACCATCGGGCGCGTTCCTAGCCAGCGGGCCAATTCAAGCGCCCGCGCCGATTGGGCTTCGATGCGGATGCGCAGGGTTTCTAAACCTTTCAGACATATCCACGCATTAAACGGGGACAACGCCGCGCCGGCGGTACGGACATACCCATAAATCGGCTCGATGAGGGTTTTGCTTCCACACACAGCGCCAGCCAGCACCCTACCCTGTCCGTCGAGATACTTGGTTGCCGAGTGCACCACTAAATCCGCCCCTAATTCAAGCGGGCGCTGCAACGCTGGGGTAAGCAGGCAGTTATCTACGGCAAACACCGCCCCGGCCTGTTTGGCAATTTTTGCTACCGCTCGGATATCGGTTATTTCCGCCAGAGGATTAGACGGCGACTCGCAAAACAGGAGTTTGGTGTTGGGCTGAATCGCTTCTTCCCACTCGTCAGTTTGGGCACCATTCACCCATGTCGTGGTGATTCCCAGTCTGGCGGCGATTTGATCAAACAGCGGAACAACAGTACCAAACACGCTGCGCGACGAGACCATGTGGTCGCCCTGTTTCAGCAGTCCGAATACCGTCGCGGCGATGGCTGCCATGCCCGTCGCGGCGGCAACACAGTCTTCGGCTCCCTCAAGAGAGGCAAGGCGCTGCTGAAACATCGTGACGGTCGGATTCGTGAAACGGGAATACAAAAAACCCGATTCTTGATTGGCGAACTTACGCGCTGCTTCCGCCGCACTCTTATACGTAAAACTTGAGGTCAGGAATAACGCTTCCGAATGTTCCTGAAAATTTGACCGCAACGTGCCGGCGCGAACCGCGCGTGTCTCAAACTCAAACCCTTCATCGTCGAGCGTTACCATTTAAAAGTTTCAGTCCACCGTCGTGAAACCGAGGTCTAGCTGATTGACTTCGCTCGAACCTTCATCGCCGCGCGTCTCGTCATCGATACGACTAGCTTCGATACCCGCAAGGTACTCCGCCGTGACACCGCCGGTGATGTAGTGACCATCAAAGCATGACGCGTCGAACGTCTTAATCTGTGGGTTGCATCGACGAACATCGGCGACCAGATCCGACAGCTCTTGGTAGAACACCGCATCGGCACCAATCGCCTGTGCAATTTCTGCGGCGTTGCGGCCGGTTGCGATCAACTCACTGCGGGTTGGCATGTCGATACCGTACACATTTGGAAACCTGACGGGAGGCGCTGCCGAGGCAAAGTAAACCTTGAGAGCGCCACACTCTCTGGCCATCTGAACGATTTCCTTGGAGGTGGTGCCACGAACAATGGAATCATCCACCAGCAGGACATTTTTACCCTTGAACTCAACCCCCATCGCATTAAGTTTCTGCCGCACAGACCTCTTGCGTTGCGCTTGCCCAGGCATGATAAATGTCCGACCGATGTAGCGGTTTTTTACGAAGCCTTCGCGGTACTTAACACCGAGTACTTGGGCAACTTCTACGGCCGAAGGCCGCGACGTGTCAGGAATCGGAATCACCACGTCAATTTGAAGATCAGGCGCTTGACGCTTGATCAGTTCACCGAGCGATTTGCCCATCAACGCACGCGTTTCGTAAACAGAGATACCATCTATTACCGAATCGGGCCGCGCTAAGTATACATATTCAAAAATACACGGGTTCAGGCTTGGGTTAATCGCACATTGTCTGGAGAAGAAATTGCCGGACTGGTCGACGAGAATGGCTTCGCCAGGCGCAACGTCACGCATCACTGTAAAGCCCAAGGTGTCGATGGCGACACTTTCAGAGGCCACCATAAATTCCACACCATTCTCGGTCTCGTGTTTGCCGATGACGAGCGGACGGATGCCGTGCGGATCACGGAAGGCAAGTAACCCGTAGCCGGCGATCATCGCAACGATGGCATAGGCACCCTTTGCGCGACGGTGCACACCTGCGACCGCTGAGAAAATAGATTCAGGGTCAAGGCGCGGCCCCTTCGCTGACAGCGTTAATTCGTGCGCCAGAACATTTAGCAGCACTTCCGAATCCGAACTCGTATTCACATGGCGCAAATCGTCTTGGAACAATTCGCGCTGCAACGCCGGCGTGTTGATCAGGTTACCGTTGTGCCCCAGCACAATGCCGAACGGCGAGTTCACATAAAACGGTTGCGACTCGGCGACACTCGATGCCGAACCAGCAGTGGGATATCGGCAGTGAGCGATGCCCATCGTCCCGGTGAGATTGCGCATGTCACGGGTACGAAATACGTCACGCACTAGCCCTTTGTCCTTGTGCATGTGAAACGTGCGACCGTCGGCGGTCACAATACCCGCCGCGTCTTGGCCACGGTGCTGTAACACCGTCAGCCCGTCATAGAGCAATTGACTGACAGGGCTCTTGGAGACGATGCCGACAATGCCACACATATGCTTTATCCCTGAAGTACAACAGTATTAATTAGGCCAAGTGCCAAACGCTGCGGTGCGGCGGCATTTCGGTAGCGCACCTTTGCTGCCACCGCGTCGGGTAGCAGGCTGCGTGTATACAACGCGGCAAGCTCCATCCAAGGAGTCAATGTTGCCTCTCTCCAAATAGCCGACTGCGGAATTTTCGTGAGTCCGACCGCGAGTGTGATGGCCAACAACACCAGCAATCCACGCGCAAGACCAATCAGGGCACCGACCCCGCGGTCGAGCGTACTCATGCCTAATTTTCGCACGACTTCCGAGAGCAAACTTGCGATCAACGAGACCGTCACAACCACACAGAGAAAGATGGTTGCCCAAGCGAGCACGGTTCGCCCGACAGGCTCGCCGACCCACTCGGCAAACATCGGCGCGAGGTCCGATGCAAACGCATGCGCAATACCGTAGGCGAGAATCCATCCCGCAATATTCATCACCTCACGTATGGCACCACGCACCACACCGGCACCCACCGATAGCAGCAACAAAACGATCACGCCGTAGTCGACTGCGTTCATGGTTCAGGGAAGCGCAACAACTTTGCCGTCAACACCTGCCAACTTGACTTGCGCCAGCGCGCCATCGGCTTTCTCTTTGGTTGAAAATGGGCCCACGCGTACGCGGGTGACCGTCCCCGTTTTGACCGGCAGCACATCGGTGAAAACTGGTAGCTTCGCTTCCTTCATCCGGGCAACCAACGCTTTTGCATTGTCCGCATCTTTGTATGCACCGAGCTGGATGACAAAACCCGCTAGGGCGGCGGTTGAAGTGGGTGCCTTGGCGACAGCAGCGCCGGCGACAGCGGCAACGTCTGCTTTTGCATCGCTCTTGGCCGGCAGTAGTTTCGTCGGCGCAACTGCCGCCGATTCTGCTTGTGCCTTACCCAGCTTGTCGCTCTCGGCGGTGGCTACCTTGACCGGTGCCACTTCAGCTGTTGATAAGGTTTTGGGGTCAGCCTTTGTATCTGTTTTGCCGGGCATACCAACGGCCGCTGTCGCAGGCGTTTTGCCCGCGTCTTTCTGCGCCACCTCTATCGGCGGGGCAACAGGAATCGGCAGCGGCGGCTGACCGTCTTTTGACGGAATGGGCACCTCAATTTCTTGGCGAGCAGCTTGTTTGCGGCGCGGCTCGGAGTCAAAGATCATCGGCAACACCACGATGGCCAGAACGCCCACGGTAAAAGCACCGATTAGCCTGCGACGCCCACGGCGTTTTAGCTCCAATTCTGCGGCGGTTGGCTCAGGTGGATTTGCAGTTGGCATCGAGTAATTGGAAGAAAAGCAGGGGACAACAGAAAGGGCACAGGCGCGTCGGCTTTTGCGTGAGGCTTATGTGTGAGGCTTTTGGGTGAGGCTTTTGGGTGATTGCGACTACTTAACCACGTTAAGCAGGTCCGCCACCGTATAGAAAGAGCCGAACCCTAAAATTCTATCATTCTGGGTCGCTCTCTCACGCGCTGCGATGTATGCGCCCTCAATGGTGGCAAATCGATCGTAGCGCCCCGCCAACCCAGCGGCATCCAGAATTGCGGCAACATCCTCCACTGAGGCACCGCGCTCGCCACCCAATCCGGCCACATACCAATGGTCGATACGGTCCTTGATGATATCGACCACTTGCCGGATGTCCTTGTCTTTCAACATCCCGAACACCGCGTATGTATTTTCATAAAACCCCATCATGCCGAGCGCATCTTGCAGGGCGCGCGCCGCGTGCGGGTTGTGGGCGACATCCAACACCACCGTGGGCCGCCCAGGCAGCACCTGCATCCTGCCCGGCCACTCAACCTCTAACAAACCGCGTTTCACGTGATTTTGCGAAACCGGCAGACCGCCGTCCGCTACGTTGATGGCGGCCAGCGCGGCGAGCGCAGCCGATGCGTTGCGCAATTGGTAAGTCCCGCGCAATGCCGGGTATGGCAGTGACGCGCGGCGCGTCGTGTTGCCAAGAATCGTTCCCTGCCACTGCCATTGCCCATCTAACGTTGAATATTGGTAATCACGACCAAAGCGAATCAAACGCGCATCGATGGATGCCGCGTGTTCCCCAACTGTCACTGGCATGTCGGAATCGGCGTAAATGGCTGGTTTTCCTGCACGGTAGATGTGCGCTTTCTCCCAACCAATCTTCTCGCGCGTGTCGCCAAGAAATTGTTGGTGGTCGAGATCCACCGAAGCCAGAATCGCCACATCTGCGTCGATAAGATTCACGGCGTCAAGACGCCCGCCCATCCCAACTTCAAGAATTGCCACATCTAGATTTGCCTCGGCAAAACACCACAATGCGGAAAGTGTGGCGTACTCAAAATAAGTCAGCGGGATGAGTTCGCCGTCGCGGCGCGCAGTTTCAACCGCCGCAAACGACGCGACAAGATTCTCATCGCTCGCTTCGCCGCGCGAGAGCCTCACGCGCTCGTTGTAACGCAACAAGTGTGGTGACGAATAAAAGCCGGTGCGGTAGCCGGCAATGTCGAGAATCGCTTCGAGCATCGCGCAGGTAGAACCCTTGCCGTTGGTGCCGCCGACAACGATGTTGCGCAAGGCCTTGGGCGAACCCATGCGCTGCCATACTTCACGCACCCGGTCGAGCCCCATGACGATTTCCGCCGAGTGCTGGCGGCCAATGTAATCCAGCCAGCCGCTCAGTGTGTTTGGTGTGCTGAGTGGGTTTGGTGTGCTTAGCGTGATTAGCGTCTTAGCGGCGGACAACGGCAATCCCGCAGAAAAAATTCGGGTATACATCGGCTGGAAAAACCCCACTAACGGCGGGCATCTTGGACCAAAAACACGTGAAAACGGCCGCCATTAAAGGAGTTTTCACCATCTCAGCTTAATTGCGGCAACCGCGCCGCTGCAAAAGGTTTGTTGCTCAACTGGCTTCAACCGGATTGGGGCTCGGCGCAGGCTCTCGCTGAAGCAGCGTGACCAATGAGGCAAGTTTGCCGCGCATTTCACGGCGATCCACGATCATGTCGATTGCGCCCTTTCCCAGCAAAAACTCGGCGCGCTGAAATCCATCCGGCAACGTCTCGCGCACGGTCTGCTCAATCACACGCGGTCCCGCAAAACCAATCAGCGCACCCGGCTCTGCGATCACGACGTCACCCAGCATCGCAAAACTGGCCGACACGCCACCCATGGTCGGATCGGTGAGGACTGAAATAAACGGCAGACGAGCCTGCGAGAGCTGGTGCAAACACGCCGTGGTCTTTGCCATCTGCATGAGCGACAGCAGTCCCTCCTGCATTCGTGCGCCACCACTGGCAGAGAAACACACAAACGGCAGCTTCTCGTCATAGCACGCTTCGACCGCGCGGGCGAATCGTTCCCCCACTACCGAACCCATTGAGCCGCCAAGGAAATTAAATTCAAAACTCGCCGCGATGATGCCGACCCCTAACACGGTGCCTTGCATCACCACAAGCGCATCCGTTTCACCCGTTGCCGCCTCGGCATCGATCAGACGATCAACATACTTCTTGCTATCTTTGAACTTAAGGCTATCGACTGGCAACACTTCAGAACCAAGTTCGGCGCGGCCATCTGGATCAAACAGCAGGTCGAGCCGAGTACGCGCGGAAATACGATTGTGGTGCCCGCACTTTGGACACACATGCATATTGTTTTCAAGGTCAGTGAAATAAAGCGTCGCTTGGCAGGACGAACACTTGCTCCACAAACCTTCTGGCACTGCTTTGCGCGCAGGCGCGTTGGTGGACTTTATCTTCGGGGGAAGTAATTTTCGAAACCATGACATTGTTGGACCTCCGCCTTTGTAGTTAACGCGACTTTACGCGTCCATTGCCAATCGAAAGCCGCTAACCAATTTGCCGACGTTCGCAATTACGTTTTCAGGCGTGGAGCTTTCGATTTCCTGAATGATGCGCGATCCGATCACCACCGCATCTGCAACCTCGCTGACCAGCCGCGCGGTGGCACCATCGCGAATACCAAAACCAACACCAACCGGAATTTTCACCTGCAATTTAATCTCGGCAATCTTGCGTCCAACCTCGACAGTATCAATATTCCCCGCGCCCGTCACCCCTTTTAGGGAGACGTAGTAAACATAACCACGCGCTGCTGACGCGACCAGTTTGATGCGCGCTGGCGATGACGTTGGGCTGAGAAGATAAATGGTTGCAATCCCACGGCTATCCATGGCTGCCAGCAACGCGGTACTTTCTTCCGGTGGATAGTCGACCACCAACACACCGTCAACACCGGCCGCAACAGCCGCATCAGCGAACGTGTCAAGCCCCATGCGTTCGATCGGGTTTGCATACCCCATCAAGACCACCGGAGTTGCGTTGTTCGTTGTACGAAATTGCGTCACACAGGCCAGCACGTCTTTCAGGCCTACACCATGTTTTAGTGCGCGCTCGGAAGCACGCTGAATGACAGGTCCGTCTGCCATTGGGTCCGAAAATGGCACGCCGAGCTCGATAATATCCACCCCCGCTCTGACCATTTCATGCATCAGCGGAAGCGTCGTTTCCGGCGTTGGATCACCCACAGTAATAAAGGGGATTAGCGCCTTGCGCTTCTCAACTGTCAAGCGCGCAAATGTCGCATCAATGCGTGATTCATCAATCGCCATCAATGCGACTCCGCTGCGGCCTGACACGATGGACGGCAAAAGAACTGCAATCCGCTACGTTCCGCGACGGTGGCCATATCCTTATCCCCGCGACCAGAAAGATTGACCAGCAAAACTTGATCCTTGGACATAGTCGGTGCCATCTTCATTGCTTGCGCTACTGCATGGCTGGATTCAAGCGCAGGAATGATTCCCTCAGTGCGACAGAGGCGATGAAACGCCGCCAGCGCCTCGTCATCGTTGACGGCCACATACTCTGCGCGAGCACTATCTTTCAACCACGCATGTTCGGGGCCAACGCCGGGGTAATCCAGACCGGCAGACACAGAATGTGTATCCACAATCTGTCCGTTTGCGTCCTGCAATAGATAGGTACGATTACCGTGCAACACACCAGGTGTGCCTGCCGTCAATGATGCGGAATGTTTACCCGTGGCAACACCTTCCCCGCCCGCTTCACAGCCGATCAGTCGCACATTTTCATGCGGAATATAGTCGAAGAAAATTCCCATCGCGTTTGAGCCGCCGCCGACACAAGCCAGCACCGCATCGGGTTGGCGGCCAATCATTTCTGGCATCTGTGTTAAACACTCTTTGCCGACCACAGAATTAAAGTCGCGAACCATCATCGGATACGGATGCGGGCCGGCAACGGTGCCGATGATGTAAAACGTCGTCTCGACATTCGTCACCCAGTCGCGCATGGCTTCGTTTAAGGCGTCTTTCAGCGTGCGTGAGCCACTTTCTACCGGCACCACGGTCGCGCCGAGCAATTTCATGCGGTAGACGTTCTGCGCTTGGCGACGAACGTCATCCACCCCCATGTACACAACACACTCCAACCCATAACGTGCCGCAACAGTGGCAGTAGCGACGCCATGTTGGCCAGCACCGGTTTCGGCGATCACCCGAGGTTTTTTCATGCGTCGCGCCACCAGCGCCTGACCGATGGTGTTGTTGATCTTGTGCGCACCGGTATGGTTAAGGTCCTCGCGCTTCAGATAAATCTGCGCGCCACCGAGCTCGTCTGACAATCGTTTGGCGTGATAAATCGGACTTGGACGCCCGACATAGTGCTTGAGTTCGCGCTGAAACTCGGCGACGAACGCGGGGTCGGCCTGCGCCTTGGCGTACTCCAAATTTAATTCGAGCAGGGCCGCTTGCAGTGTCTCAGCGACGAACGCGCCGCCATATGGGCCAAAGTGGCCGGTTGCATCAGGGAAACTGTACGCTTCAAACCGTTTGTTCACGAGAATCTTCCTTTACTACCGCTTGGATAAAATTTTGAATGAGGGTGCGACTCTTGATTCCCCTCTGCGCTTCCACACCGCTTGAAACGTCAACCGCCCATGGACGGACCGTGCGAATCGCTTCGCCCACATTATCCGCCGTTAGGCCCCCGGATAGCACGATGGAATTGGCGAGTATGGATGGAATTAACTTCCAATCGAATAATTCGCCGGTACCGCCATACAGTCTTGCCGTCGCGTCTGTCGTGACGCGGTTAGCACTTGCTTCGGCGTCCAGCAACAACCTCTTAGCATCCCGAAACGTCGTGGCTAATTCACCCAAATCGGTCCCGGCAGATACTCGCGTGGCCTTCCAGTACGGGTGCCCAAACTGTCCACAAAACGCAGGCGGCTCGTCACCATGGAACTGCAATATTGATGGGCCGACGTCGCGCAACACTTGGCGAACCAACGCAGTCGACGGATTGACAAACAGCGCCACAGACAAGGCACCTGACGGCAACGCACAAACAATTTCCTGTGCCGATGCAACTTCTATCGCGCGTGACGATGGCGGATAAAACACCAGCCCGATAGCATCAGCACCCGCTTCGAACGCAAATTGCGCCGTTTCGACGTCGCGGATTCCGCAGATCTTGATGCGCGTACGACGCGGTTGCTTACTCAATTCCACAGTTGCACCTCCGCGACGGATCTAGCCGGAAACTTAGGTAATTGCCAAATTTCGTCATATTCGACACTCGTCAAATACAAACCATTCGGCGAAAAAGTCGGCGCGCAGCGGGCGCGATCTTTTGACGCCAACACGTGTGCAAACCAGGTGGCGTCCTGTTTACCTGCGCCGACATAGACCAAGCTACCCACGATATTTCTCACCATGTGGTGCAAAAACGCGCTCGCGCGAAAGTCGAAGATGATAATTGCACCCAGTCGACGAACAGCCGCGGCGTGCATTACTTTGATTGGCGTCTTTGCCTGGCACTCTGCAGCCCGAAACGCTGAAAAATCGTGTTCCCCTAATAAATACGCCGCAGCAGTCTGCATTGACACCGCGTCTAATGGCGCATGGAACCAACCAACATTTGCAGCATCGATACCCGGTGCGACGGGATCATTCAAGAGCAAGTATTGATAGGCGCGAGCGCTGGCCGAAAACCGGGCATGGAAACATTCTTCATCGCGTTGCCCTAGTAGGTCGGCGAATTTTTTCGCCCACAACACGCGGATATCGCTTGGCAGATTCGTGTTGAGTCCACGTACCCACGACTGCTCGGTGCGATCAATATCGGTATCCAAGTGCGCGACCTGGGCACGAGCATGTACGCCGGTGTCGGTGCGGCCAGCACAGATGACTCGGACCGAAGTACCGAGAAACACCGCGATGGCTTTTTCGACAAAGTCTTGCACGCCACAGGCAGAGAGCTGCGACTGCCAGCCGCAATATGCGGTACCGCGATACTCAAGACCTAACGCAACACGCATTGCATATGCCTAAAAACAAAGGGCGCGGATATCCGCGCCCTAAAAAACCATCGAATAAGACTACAGCCCGGCAAGTATCTTTTTCGCTTCGTCTTGCTGCGCTGCTGAACCTTCTCGCGAAACTTCAAGCAAAATTTCCTTGGCACCGTCGGTATCACCGATCTCGACGTAAGCCTTAGCCAATTCAAGTTTGGTCGCAACCCCACCGGAATCAACGGCACCGGCGAACGCAGGCGCGTCGGCCGGACTATCGAGATCCAATGACAGGTCGGACAGATCGAAGCTCGGCGCTGACATTGGTGTCGCTTTAGTGGTCGGCTCAGCCGCAGGAAGGTCGATGCTTGGCGCAGCACTGGGCTCGTCTAGCGAAAGAGAGGACAGGTCAAAATCGAAACCGCTCGAAGATGGTACGGCGGTCGCAGACGGGGCCGGCGCAGGTTCAGCTGGCAAATCGAGTGCCAAATCAAAATCAAGGCCGCCTCGCTCGCTCGGTGTGTCGACGGCGCTGGTCGGAACGTCCGACGTACCCGCGCCCAGATCAAGGTCAAAGTCCAACGCGGCGATTGGTTCTGCCGGCGCAGGTTGATCGGTTGCCGGTGAAGTAATGTCAATGGTCGCGGCTGGCATCTGGGCTGAATCGTCAAAGCCTAAATCAAAATCAAGATCTGGCTTCTGATCGGCCTCGCTCGCGGCGTCGGCTACTGCGACACCAGCTGCAAATGTTCCGGTTGCTTCGTAGTTCCCAGCCGCGCCGCTGTAAAGGCTATTGGTCGGGTCGATAGACGCGCCCATTGAGGCTGCTTTCGCCCACATCGGATTGGACTCGCCGATCGCTTCTTTCAGTTCTCTGGCGACAGTCTCAAACGCAGGGCCGCTCTTACGCGCATGATAAATCTCGAGCAACTTCATCGAGATTTCATGGCGACCTCTATCGCGCATCATCGCTTCTTTGAGAATTTCTTCGGCCTGTGCGTCACGGCCATAGGCAATATAAACCTCGGCTTCGGCAACCGGATCAACTTCGTCCGTATCAATTGCACCCGGGCCTGCCTTGTCGAAATCGGTTAGGAACGAGCTATTCCCTGTATCAACCAATCCGCCGGCTTTGGCACCCGTTTCCGAATTGGGCTTTAGATCAGATGGCATCAACGACGAGGTCTGTGTCATCGAGCTATTTGGCCTCTCGTCGGCTTTACGTCGACGCATAAACACGAAACCACCAACGGCCAACAAGCCGGCACCACCAACACCCGCGATAATCGGCAGGTTATCCATCACGGTATCGAGCAGCCCAGGCTCAGGCGGCGGGGGCGGCGGGGCTTTTGGCGCGGCCTTGGGCGGCGCTGGTTTCGGCGCATCGACCTTTGGTGCTTCCGCAGGCTTTGCCGCATCTGTCGCTGGCGCTGCAGTCGGTGCAGGAGTCACAGCTGGCGGTATTACCGGTGTCGCCGACGCTTGCGCGACCTGAGTTGGCTTAGTGTCGGCAGCTGCGACCGCAGGCGCTGCCTTCAGTTGTACTAACTTCTGCGCATCCGCTTTTTGCTTTTCAAGTTCGGCAATACGCGCCTTGGCTTCAGCTAAGGTCTTTTCCTTGGCAATTGCATCTTCTTTGGCGGCAGTCTTCGCCGCCTCAGCACCGCCTTTAGCACCGGATGCACCGACTTGTGCTGACGTTTCGGCTTTAGCGATTTTTAACTGATCCGTCGATGTCGGCGGCGGAGGCCCAACTGACTTGGCAGCCGCAACTTGACCTGTCGCAACATTGGATGCGGCCGGCTTGACCGCAGCGGTTGCGACAGTTCCGGCAATCTGTTCGCGATACGCTTTCCAATCTGCAACCTGAACTCGAACCTCTTTTTGTGCATCGTCTCTGGCGATTTTGGATACGTCAGACGCCGACGGGATGCGAAGAATCTGCCCCGTCTTTAATAAATTCATGTTGCCGTTACCGAACGCCTGTTTGTTCTCACGGAACAATGCCACCAGCATTTGGTCAAGCGAAATGCCATCGCCTTTCATTTCAGTTGCAATCTTAGCGAGTGTGTCACCGCGCTTTACGGGACCATAAGTGTCGCCCTTCGGCGCCGACTCAACCCGCGCGGAAGGCATTCCTGCGCCGCGAGGTGCCGACGTGGAGGAAGCTGCTGCTGCGGCCGGAGCAACTGGCCGCTGAGCCTGTACGACTGCGATGGGTGCCTGAATACGTGCTTCGTTGAACCCCGGTGGGTCGAGCAGAATCGGATATTCTCTAACGAGACGACCGGACGGCCATGTCATCTCAACCAGCACATCTACGAACGGTTCGTTGATCGCGCCACTGGAAGTGATTTTGAGTACCGGCTTTCCGTCGCCCTTGCGTTCAACAGAAAAACGCAACTGGCGCAGCAATGGCGAGTACTCAATACGGGCGTCGGTATAGGCTTCTGGGCTGGCGACCCGAGCGGTAAGAACTTCAAACTCTCCCGGCTGTAACGAGACCAAATCAATTTCAGCGGAAAGGGGCTGTCCCAGTGATGAATTCACTGAAAGTTTCCCTAACCCGGCAGCATACGCAGTACTGGCTAAAGTGAGGAACATGCCCCCCAGTGCCGCAGCGATTGTCTTTTTCGGTGGACGGTTCATGCGGTAAACCCCAACCCTTCGAATTTTGTGACGAACCACAATAACATCAACAAGTTATAGTTTCAACTTTATTCTGTTTCTCACGAGTCTGCGTTGCAATGAACACCCGCTGCGCTGCGTTTTTATTATCAGCGTAAGCAGCGGCCAACGCCCGCATTGACCACTGAGCGCCCTATCGGTGTTGCGGGCACTTTGGCTAACTCGTTATTTTTCAACGATTATTCGCAGCATTCGACGTAACGGTTCAGCAGCCCCCCACAGCAGCTGATCACCCACTGTAAATGCAGACAGGTAACTTGGTCCCATCGCCAGTTTTCGCAGCCGCCCCACCGGAATATGCATCTGCCCGCTAACTGCTGCCGGGGTCAATTCGCGCATCGACGCTTCACGTGTATTCGCGACCACGCGCACCCACGGATTGGCTTCCGCAATCATGCCCTCGAGTTCGGCCAGCGGTACGTCGCGCTTTAGTTTGATGGTGAGCGCCTGCGAGTGGCAGCGCATCGCGCCAACACGAACACACAAACCGTCGATCGGCGTTGCCTCGGTTCCGAATGCCGACCCGCGACCGAGTATCTTGTTGGTCTCGGCCATGCCCTTCCACTCTTCTAATGACATGCCCGGCGTGCCCATGGCGGCCATATCTTTGTCAATCCACGGAATCAAATTTCCCGCCAAGGGCACGCCAAAATGTTGAGTCTCCTCGGCTGACAGTGAATGTTGTTTTGCCAATACACGGCGATCGATCTCAAGAATCGCGGATTGCGGATCATCAAGCAGTGCTTTCACTTCCGCATTTATCGTGCCGAATTGTGTCAACAGCTCACGCATGTGTGTTGCGCCGCCACCGGAGGCCGCCTGATAGGTCATACACGTCATCCATTCGATGAAGTCGCGCTGGAATAAGCCAGACAAGCCAATCAACATACATGACACCGTACAGTTGCCACCGATGTAATTCTTAATATCCCGATCAAGTGCGGACTTAATCATCGGCATGTTGACCGGGTCGAGAATGATGACGGCATCGTCATTCATCCGCAGCGTCTTCGCCGCGTCAATCCAGTAACCAGCCCATCCTGCATCGCGTAATGGCTGGTAAATTTCGGTGGTGTAGTCGCCGCCTTGGCAGGTGATGATGACGTCCATCTGCGCCAACGACGAGATGTCCTTTGCGCTTTTAAGAGGTGCACCGCCGGCCTCCGCGGGCGCTTCACCGCCTACGTTTGATGTCGTAAAGAAAAAAGGTTCGATGTGGGCGAAGTCACCCTCCTCGCGCATACGCTGCATCAATACGGAACCGACCATTCCGCGCCAACCGACTAATCCGACTTTCAACATTTCGATTCCTCACAACCCTGCGAAGTTTGGTGATGCCCAATCATGTAGGCGAAACGCCGTGCCTCGTCGAGGCACCGCAAATTCTTAAAGGTTCGCAACAACGGCGCTTCCCATCTCGCTGGTACTCGACGCGGTTTCACCGGGCTTCGCAATATCCTTGGTACGCATGCCTTGAGAAAGCGTCTTTTTTACCGCGCCATCCACTCGATCCGCCCAATCGGTCAGGTTAAAGGTGTACCGCAACATCATCGCGAGCGACAGGATTTGCGCCAATGGATTCGCGATACCCTGCCCTGCGATGTCAGGTGCTGACCCATGGATCGGCTCGTACAGACCCTTGCCACTCGCATCCAGCGATGCCGACGGCAGCATACCGATCGAACCGGTGAGCATCGATGCCTCGTCAGAGAGAATGTCGCCGAACATGTTGCCCGCAACGATGACGTCAAATTGTTTGGGATTACGAATTAGCTGCATTGCTGCGTTATCGACCAACATATGACTCAATGCCACGTCCGGATACTCAGGCGCAATCTCGATGGCGATATCACGCCAAAGCTGCATGGCCTCGAGCACGTTCATCTTGTCAATCGAGCACAGCTTTTTTCCGCGTTGCTGCGCGGTACGAAAACCGACGTGCATGATGCGTCGAATTTGCGCTTCGGTGTAATGCATTGTGTTGACACCAACACGGGCACCTTTCTCGCCGCTTACACCACGCGGCTCACCAAAATAAATGTCACCGGTTAGCTCCCGGATGATCATCAAATCCAGCCCAGCAACAACGTCGGCTCTAAGCGTTGACGCGTCCGCTAACTCGGGGAAAACGGTGGCGGGTCGCAGGTTGGCAAAAAAGTCACATTCCTTGCGCAG
>JACMOJ010000058.1 GCA_014378085.1 Burkholderiales bacterium
ATCTACCCGGAATACACCGGCACGATCGCGCGCGAAATACTCAAGCTTGATCGGGTACCACCGCTCGCTCAGCTCAACGAAAAGCTGGCTCCCCTCGGCTTGGCCGCCTCGACGCCGTTGGGGTTTAACAATACCTATGCATTAGCACTGCCGAGCAAAATTGCGCGTGACCGCAACATTACAAAATTATCCGATTTGAAGGCACATCCGAGTCTGCGCCTAGGACTCTCGCAGGAGTTCATTGGTCGCGCCGACGGTTGGCCCGGCTTGAAGGCCACTTACGGTTTGCCATGGACGGACTTGCGAGGGCTTGACCATGGTCTCGCGTATGAGGCGGTTGCGCAAGGGCAGGTCGATGTGATTGATATCTATTCAACTGACGCCAAACTTGGCCAATACCAACTGACGGTATTAATTGACGACGCTGCCTATTTTCCGCGTTATGACGCGGTGCTGCTGCACACCAAGGATCTGCCGACGCGGAATCCGAAAACGTGGACGGCCATCTCCGCACTCGAAGGGCGGATAAACGATGCCGCGATGCAGCGCATGAATGCTGCCGCAGAGCTAGAGAAAAAGTCTTTCGCGGAAGTAGCGCGCGAGTTTATTGTTAGCAATGCTGCCGCCGCTCCCGCTGCTGCCACTACTACTACCCTCGCGACCCCCGCCACTTTTCCCGCGCCGACTATCGCGGCGGAGGCGAAACCCGCCGCCGCCGGTAACAAATTTTGGCAGAAGCTGTTCGGCGCAGATTTCATGCGTCTTGCAGGTGAGCACGTCGCACTCGTATTTTCCTCGCTGGTGGCGAGTGTGCTGATTGGTGTTCCGCTGGGCATCGTCGCGGCAAAACGACAGCGTTTGGGCAGCGTCATTCTTGGTGTGACTGGCGTGTTGCAAACCATTCCCTCGCTGGCGTTACTCGCGATCCTCATCCCGCTGACTGGCAGCATCGGGCTGTTGCCGGCGTTTATCGCGCTATCGATTTATGCACTGCTACCGATTGTGCGTAATACCTATATTGGCGTGTTACAAGTCTCCGCAGGTACAAAACAGGCCGCGTTGTCCTTAGGCATGACCCCATCGTTAGTCATGCGCTGGATTGAATTACCACTGGCGCTCCCGACTATCGTTGCGGGGATTAAAACGTCAGCGGTGATCAATGTCGGCACCGCGACCATTGCCGCATTTATCGGCGCAGGAGGATTTGGCGAGCGTATCGTCACCGGCCTTGCGCTAAATGACAACGCGACATTGCTGGCGGGTGCGCTGCCCGTGGCGGCGCTGGCGTTGCTCATTGAATGGCTGTTTACCGCGGCAGAACGTCGATTACTCGTACCATTAAATCAGCACGCGACCGTGCGGTAATGTGGTGTTCGCATACACTTTTGTCACCAACATCGAAGGAGCATCATGCTAATGTCACGTCGCGTATTCTGCATCGCCTTATTCGCGAGCTTTGTTTTGTCCCAGCAAGTGATGGGGCATATGCCACGTACACCTAGCCCTGAGCAGACAAGGGTGGAAGTCGCGGAGCTGCTAAAGGATTTTCTCGCGCCGGGCAAAAACGACAAGCTGGAAACACACGAGCGATTCTGGGCAGAAGACTTGGTCTACACCACTTCGGGCGGCATTGTGAAAACGAAGACGGACATTCGCAAATCGTTCGCCGAATCGGCGTTGCCTGCGGCGAGCAAAACCAATCCGGCGATCTCGCCACCACCGGCGACAACAACCTACTCCGCCGAGGATGTGCTGGTGCGCCCGTATGGGGAAATCGCCGCGCTGACGTTTCGTTTAGTGGCTAAAGAAGCTAGCGGCGAAATGACCACATACCGCAACAGCGCTACGTTTATCTATCGCGATGGCAAGTGGCAGGCGATTACGTGGCAGGCGACCAAGGTGCCTGCACCTGAGAAGCCGAAGCAGTGACGATAATGACGGCAATGACGGAAATGGCAAAGACCACAGAATCAGCAGCGACTATTGACATGGCAGCGATCACAGAAACAAAAACGCCGGAAAAACATTGCGGCGAGTCTTGCGTGAGTTTTGATGATCTGTTCCGTGCGGCGCACGCGAGAGATATGAATGCGATCGAGCGAGAAGATTTACGCCGATTGGATCAGGCTGCGCTGAATCGCTGGGTACACGTGCAGGTCGTGCGTTGCAACGACCAATTGTGGGTTGAAGATCGTGTGGGCAGTAATGGCATCACCTACGCGGCGTTTGGCCGCGTGTGACCGCGTGTGACCGCGTCTGACCCATCAGGCACGACTCGCCATTGCCAATTCGACCGGCGTCAAAAAGCGCCATTCGCCAATCGTCAACGCTGTCGGCAACGCCAGCTGGCCCACCTGGCTTCGGTGTAGCGCCGTAACATGGTTACCCACCGCCGCTAGCATGCGTTTGACTTGGTGGTACTTGCCTTGTGCTAGCGTAAGTTTCAAATGTGTTGGGGTAAGCCTTTTGCAGGCCAGCGCTAACACAGGGGTTGGACTATCTTCCAGCACAACACCCGCCAGCAGCTGCGCAACCTGTTTGTCAGTGACGTTTTCACTGGTGGTGACTTCATAAATCTTCGGCACATGGTGTTTCGGCGAGGCCATGCGGTGAATAAATTGGCCGTCGTCCGAAAACAGCAATAAACCGGTGGTGTCTTGGTCTAACCTGCCCACCGATTGCACATCGCGTGTCCTGAGCGGGGAGGGCAGCAGCGTATACACGCTGGGGTGTGACTTAGCCTTTTGGGAGCATTCATAACCGGATGGCTTGTTCAGCATCAAGTACGCCTTGGCGTGGTATTCCCACGTTTTTCCTTCAACCGAAAAGCGAAATGTCTCACCGTCAAGGGGCGGGGTTGCTTGCGCAGGATCGGTGCAAACTTCGCCACCGATTGCTAGCTGGCCGTCCGTAATCAAGAGGCGACACATTTTGCGTGTGCCGAAGCCTTGGCTAAAAAGAAGTTGTTCGAGCGTCATTCAGAAACTTAGTCGTTGTTGGTGGTGAGAGCGTGTGCCCGTATTTTAGCCACCTGCGGCTCACCTTTCCGCGCGCAGCAGCGGGGTAATTGAGGTGTGTCGGTGCAGTGGCACATTTTTGCTGAAATAATGGTGGCCTTAAACGTGACAGCTAAATATCATGCATGCGCTTAACTGCTCACAGCAACTACCTAAACTCTCTATCAACAACGGAACCGCTATGCAAGTCAAAGCCATGAACGCAATCGCCTACAACGAATTGTCTACAACGTGGAAGCGTCTGCATCATTTCAGTCATCTGCAGGCGCTGGCAGGCTGGGACCGTATGTCAATGATGCCCACCAGTGGTAACGATGCACGATCCAATGCGATGGCCGAAATGGATGGGTTGTTACACAGCATCCGCACCAACCCGCAGCTCAAATCGTTTTTGGACAGTGCCGAACAAGAAACGCTGAACGATAGCGAGCGTGCAAACTTGCGTGAGATCCGCCGCGATTGGCGTACCGCCAATGCACTGCCCGCTTCGCTGGTGCAACAGCAGTCGATGGCCAACGCCAAGTGTGAGCACGCTTGGCGCACCCAGCGTCCCCCCAATGATTGGCCCGGTTTCTTGGCGAACTTCCGCGAAGTTCTCAAGTGCAGCCGTGAGCAAGCGACGTTTTTGTCCAACGAGTCGGGGCTCAAGCCCTACGACGCGTTGATGGATTACTACGAGCCGGGGATGACAAGTGAAAAACTCGATGTTTTATTTGGCGACTTGCTGACATGGCTGCCGGACTTGGTGCAGAAAGTTCGTGCCAAACAGGCGCCGCAAAAAATCATCGCGCCGACGGCGCCGTTTTCACGCGCGGCACAGTACGCGGTGGGGTTGGAGGCAATGAAACTGTTGGGGTTTGACTTCAACGCCGGGCGGCTCGATGAAAGTGCGCATCCGTTTTGCGGCGGTGTGCCGGAGGACACACGTCTCACCACGCGCTATCGTGAGGATGACTTTGTCGGTAGCTTGATGGGAACGATTCACGAAACCGGGCATGGGCGATACGAGCAGAACCTGCCACGCAATTTACTTGGCCAACCGGTCGCGTGGGCGCGTAGCGCTGGCATTCATGAGAGCCAGAGCCTCAGTTTTGAAATGCAGATTGGCTTGTCGCGTGCGTTTATCGGCTTGCTTGCACCACACATTGCCAAACAATTTGGTGCGCAGCCTGCCTTCGAGCCAGAAAATTTGTACCAGCATCTGATTCGTGTGCAACCCAGCTACATTCGTGTGGACGCCGATGAGTTGACCTATCCGTTACACGTCATTTTGCGTTACCGCATTGAGCGCGATTTGATCGAAGGCCGGATTGAGGCAGACGATATTCCCGCGTTGTGGGATAAGGCAATGGCGGAGTTTCTGGATGTTGATACGCGCGGCAACTACACCGACGGTTGTATGCAGGACGTGCACTGGGGTGAGGGACTATTTGGATATTTTCCGAGTTATACGCTGGGGGCGATGTACGCGGCGCAGTGGTTCGCGGCGATTCGCCGTGCCGTGCCCGACCTCGATGCCCGACTGGCGGCCGGTGATTTAGCATCTGCGCTCGACTGGCTCAAAACAAATGTCTGGGAGCAAGGTAGCCGCTGGACGACCGATGAGCTCGTCACGCGCGCGACCGGCAGCACGCTGGACGCGGCCCACTACCGCCGCCACCTTGAGTCGCGATACCTCGCGTAGCAAAAACCTTACCAAGAAAGACTGACAACATGACCATTGGCGTAGGTGGCAAATCCAAAGCAGAAGCACTCGCGGCGTTATCGAATATGACCGCCGATGTAAGTGCAATACCGAAAGCTGAGTATGCTGCGCGCACAGAAAAAGCGCAGGCCAAGATGCGGGCCAATGGTGTGGCGGCGATGTGGGTACATGCCGGCACGAATATGACCTACTTCACCGGCACCAAGTGGCACCCAAGTGAACGCATGGTGGGCGCCATCATTCCGGCGACCGGGGCCATTGAGTATCTCGCGCCATATTTCGAGCAAGATACGGTTCGCGACTTTATGGTGATGCCGGGGCCGGTGAATGTCTGGCACGAACACGAAAGCCCTTACCAATTGTTTGTGGAGACACTGCAACGGATGGGGTTAGGGCTGGCCAAATCTGGGACAAAAATCGGCATCACCGAAGACACTCCATTTTTTGTGGTGGATGGCATTGCGAAGTTCGCCGCCAGTGCTGGTGTGTCCATTGAGATCGTCAACGCCAAACCGATTACCGCGCACTGTCGTACGCAAAAGTCAGCAAGCGAGATCGCGCTGATGCAGCGGGCGAAAAATATGACGCTCGAAGTGCATAAAGCCGCCGCGAGCATGCTGCACGAAGGTATCACCACTATTGAAGTTGCAGCCTTTATCCATGAAGCGCATAAGAAGACCGGTGCCTCGGGTTCGTATTTTTGTATTGTGCTATTTGGTCCGGCCACCGCGTTCCCCCATGGTGTGAAAGACCCACAAACCCTCAAAACTGGTGACATGGTGCTCATCGATACCGGCTGTCAGGTAGAGGGATACATTTCAGACATCACGCGCACTTATGTGTTTGGTGAACCAACAGCACGGCAGCGTGAGGTGTGGAATGCGGAGAAAGCGGCGCAAGCAGCGGCACTCGCTGCTGCGCAGTTGGGTGTGCCGTGCCGCGAAGTCGATATTGCCGCGCGCCGCTCATTGGCGGCAGATGGTTTTGGTCCGCAGTATGAATTGCCGGGATTGCCACACCGCACCGGACACGGCATCGGCCTTGATATTCATGAATGGCCGTACTTGGTCGGTAGCGACACCACACCGCTGGCGGAAGGCATGTGTTTTTCCAATGAGCCGATGATTTGTGTGCCGGGTGAGTTTGGGATTCGCCTCGAAGATCACTTTTACATGACGGCGAACGGCCCGCGTTGGTTTACCGAGCCGTCGCACTCGGTCGATGATCCGTTCGGCCTACGGGCGGCGGCTTAACAATAAACAAAAGTCTAATAGGCTAGGGCATCTTCGGGCAAAAAATGCTGAAAGTGCCCGTCAATAGTGGGGTTACTTTTTTTTTCGTTAAACCGCTGCTGCGGCTCAAGCGCTCTAACACCTTAGCGGCGCACCGCTTCAGCCGCCCAGCGCCACGCTTCATCGGAGTCTTCGATCACCTTCTGTAGGCCGCCGTAGGGCCATGCCAGCTCAGCCGCGCGGGTGAGGTCACCTTGTTCTAACGCTTGAACGAGTTCCAGCGCGGGACGCCACTCGCCAGATTTGTCCACCAGTGCCGCGCGCAACGTGGGTGCCAGCGGAAGTTTGTCGAGTGCGTCCGCCATCGTCGTTTGCAACATTACGTCGAGCAGTGATAGGAGGCCGAGCGTAAACATAGCCGACGCCGGCGGCGCATTTGCGGTGTCGTGTCCTGCCAGAATTTCGAGCAGGCGAGCGCGCGCCAATGCGATCTCGCGCAGCGCCCGTGATGTTGCACGGCCGCTACCGCCGGTCAGGAGCAGCATCGTCAGCCACTGGTAGAGCCCATCGCGCCCAATCAACATCGCCGCGTGGTCGACCGAATCAATCGGGCGGGACATCCCGCGTGCCGCGCTGTTGGCCTGCCGAAGTATTTGGTAGGAAAGCTCGACTTCACTACGCAACACCCGTGTTGTCTCGACCAAATCTTGGTCCGACACCACATGGTGAATCAGCCGGCAGATTTGTTGTAGCCTCGGTGACATGGGAGTTCGTTCCAGTATCGTCGTGGTGGTATCGACAACACCGGCGGCCAGATCAATGCCGTTGTCGAGCAACAGCTCCAGATCGCCGATGTTGCCAACGCCGGTCGCAATGATTTTGACTTCGCCCCATAACGCGCGAATGGCGGCCACATCTTCAATTAGCCGTGCTGTCGACATATTGGTCGCGTCGAGTACGACAAAGTCGCAGCCGGAGATGGGGGGGCCGAAGCCGCCGAGTTTGGCGCCGGCTCGATTTAGTGCGGTGAGGGTTTCAAGTGCCCGCTCGGTTTGCATGGTCGGCTGATGCGCGTCGGTGATCGCTAGCCACACACCTGCGGGGACTGCTTCGAGCACCGCCGGTCCGGATAGCAGGCCGATTGGTAGCGTAATAAGTGCCGTACGACCAGCGGTGATGGTTGCGCGCATCGAGGTTAGCAGCGCCGTGGCGTGTGCGGCAATTGCAACGTCATCAGACTTCTGCGCGAGGCGCTCCGCCACGCTAGGTGGAAGCCTAAACTCAAAACCCGCCAAGCTACCTTGCTGATCGATTAAGGGCCGGCGTGCGCCGAATATCGGCATGGAGGTGATTACAACCGGGGCCGCAGGTGTGACAGATGCCGCTTCGTCCACGACCGCCGTGTGTTCAGGCTGCATCACCTCCCGCCGCAGAGTCCAAACACTTGGAAACCAGCGGGCGCTGAATAGCGTGGTCCACCAAGCGGTTAGTGCGCGCATGGGGAAACCAAGGTGATTAGGTTGGGGGAAAGTGTAGTTTGCATATTGGGCCGGTGCGGAATCCTAGCGAGCGTCACGGGACGCGCTACTGGACATAACTACGGCACAAATGCGGAAAAATTGATCCTAAGTGTAAATACTCCGCGATGCCGAGTGCCTCGGCTGCTTGATTGCTTCTCAGGGGGTGCGGGATTTGCGACAATGCGCGCGTTGCGCTGGATCGACGCGCCGCCGCTGCAATTGCTCGCCCTGCTAGGTATAGTGGAGACAGAGAGTTTTGGCTTCCGCGAGTTGATGGTAGTCTGCCGGCTGATTGTAGGATGGCGCTGTACGGCAAGCGCCGAAGCTGGCTTGCATGCGATCTCACGCCGGAAGCAGTCAACGCAATTCGTAAACTACAAACAGGCACATCACGATGCTCACCCCGCTGTTCCCCAAAAATGAAGCTGCGCGCTTGGCGGCACTCCGTTCGCTAAAGATCTTAGACACGCCCCCGGAGCAGCGATTCGACAACATTACCAACTTTGCAAGAGAACTGTTCCAAGTTCCCATTGCGTTGGTAACCCTTGTAGATCAGCAGCGCCAATGGTTTAAGTCCAGAGTGGGCTTGGACGCCACTGAAACGCCGCGCTCAGTGTCATTCTGCGGCCACGCCATACTCGCGGAGGAGGTATTTGTCATTGAAGACGCCTCGTTAGATGAACGGTTCCGCGACAATCCTATGGTGACCGGTTTTCCGTTCGTTCGCTTTTATGCAGGCGTACCGTTAAAGGCCGCGGGTTTTGCCTTGGGCACGTTGTGCATCATCGACTCAACACCGCGTCGCTTCAGCGACCGAGACCGCGCCTTGCTCAAGGGATTGGCTGGCTGGGTCGAAAGAGAGCTGAACATCCTGAGCGACCTGCAGACGATGGCCATCCGCCTGGAAAGCCAAACACGTCTGGAGGCCGTGCTCAACGGTATTGCCGAGGGGGTCATTACCAGCGACCGGACTGGCGAAATCTTGACGGCAAACGCCGCAACAGGAACGATCCTTCGCTGTGATGCCGGTGAGCTGATCGGCCGAAATGTGCGCGACTTGGTGCCGGCGTCTCAACGTGTCAAACACGACGAATACATGCGCAGGCTCGACCAGCTTCCCGGCCAGTTGCAACGCGCCGGCATGGAAACGATTGCCCTACGCTCCGACGGCAGCGAAATCCCGGTCGAGATCTCCTTTAGCCGCCTCAATTTGGACAATCAACAGATTTATTCAGGGATCTTGCGTGATATCAGCGAGCGCAAGCGCATCGATACCATAAAGAGCGAGTTTATCTCGACGGTTAGTCACGAGCTACGCACGCCGCTCACGTCCATTCGCGGCGCGCTCGGCCTGGTCATCGACGGCATTGCCGGGCATGTTCCCGAGCAAGTCCGCGAGATGATTAACATCGCGCACAACAACAGCGAGCGGCTGATCCGGTTGATCAATGACATCCTCGACATCGAAAAAATCGAGGCGGGCAAGATGATGCTTGCGCGCGAGGCGGTTGAATTGCGCGACCTCTTGGAAAGAGCGGTCGCGGACAACGAAGGTTATGCCACCGAACACGGCGTTCGGTTCGAGATTCGAGGGAGTGTCCCGGATCTCTATATCTACGTCGATCACGACCGCATGCTACAGGTGCTGACCAACCTGATGTCGAATGCGGCGAAATTCTCGCCTGTAGGAGAAGCCGTGGTGATTTCGGCTGCACTGGTGGGCGGCAGTGTGCGCATATCGGTGGAAGACCACGGGCCTGGAATTTCCGAAGAGTTCCAACAACGAATTTTTGGCAAGTTTGCACAAGCCGATTCCTCCGACTCACGGCAAAAAGGTGGCACAGGGCTCGGGCTCAGCATTACCAAGGCGATCGTTGAGAGCCATGGCGGCACGATTGGATTCGAAGCGGCGCCGGACCACGGCACGGTGTTCTATTTCGAGTTGCCCGTGCGTGTCGCACCGCGGTCCGTCGCCGTCACGGGTAATGACGAGGCAGGCCGTGCGCGTATTCTTATCTGCGAGGACGATCGGGACATCGCCCAACTGCTATCGATATTGCTCCATCGGGGCGGTTACCTGCCGGAAATTTCCTATACCGCAAAACAAGCCAAGGAACTCCTGGCACAGAAATCGTTCGCCGCGATGACCCTCGATCTATCTTTGCCCGGCCAAGACGGCATTTCCCTGTTGCGCGAGCTGCGCAGCCAGGATGCCACACGTGACCTTCCCATCATCGTCATCTCGGCCAAGGCGGTACAGGGTCAACTGGAGATTAACGGGGACGCGCTCGGCGTGATTGACTGGCTGGAAAAACCCATCGATCCCGACCGCCTTGCGCGCGGCGTACGTGCCGCAGTGCATGCTGGGGCCGAAGCGCGGCCGAGGATTTTGCATGTCGAAGACGATCAAGATATCCTCTCCGTGGTCGCCGCTCTGGTCGGTCAGAGCACCCAGTTGGTATCGGCGAGAACAGTGAAGGATGCAGTCCGGCTTTTGACAACTGAAACCTACGATCTCGTCATCCTCGACATGGTGTTGCCCGATGGACCCGGCGAAAATGTGCTGCCGCTGATTCAACATGGTATCGGAACTGGAACACCAGTTATTATTTTTTCTGCGCATGATGTCTCGCGCGATATGGTGGCAAACATCGAGGCGGTGCTGGTCAAATCTAAAACAAGCAACGACGAGCTGCTGCGCACGATTAAGTCGTATATCGGGCGCGTCCGCACAAACGGCGCAAGCTCCCAAAGTCGGCCGATAGAATTGAATCCGCATGAGAACGAAGGGACGGCATGAGTTCATTGCAGCGCATTATGTGTGTCGAAGACGAGCCAGATATCCGGTCGATAGTGAAACTCGCGCTAGAGGCAATCGGCGGATTCAGCGTCTTGATGTGCGCCTCGGGCAAAGAGGCGCTTGAGAAGGCGGTGGCGTTCGCGCCCGATTTCATCCTGCTCGATGCGATGATGCCGGGTATGGACGGCCCATCGACGCTAAAGGCGTTGCGCGACATTCCGGCGCTGGCTAACGTGCCGATCGCCTTTATGACGGCTAAGGTTCAATCATCTGAAATAGCCGGGTTCAAGGCGCTTGGCGCAATCGACGTAATCGCCAAGCCGTTTAATGCGCGAACACTCTCCGATACCGTGAGGTCTCTGTGGGAACAGCGGGCAGGCTAACAAGTCGCAGTGCCGACGACCGATCTCCGTTGCTGGCCAACAACCCAATGCTCGGCAAAGCTGAGACATGAACGGTACGCCGGATCGAGACGAAAAGTTTCAGATAATCTGCGATAAGTTCGACGCAAAGCTGCCGGTGCGCATCTTAGCAATCGAAACGTCTTGGGCCCGTGCGGCTGCAGGCGGTGATGTTGAAGCCGTACAGTCGCTGCATCTGGCGCTACATTCTTTGGCGGGCAGCGCCGGGACATTTGACCGACCCGAGTTGGGGGCAATCGCGAAGGCCTTAGAACGCCGGATAGAAGAATCCCTTAATGGCGTCACGCTGCCACTTGGAACGCTTGAACCACTGCTACCTTTACTCGACGAATTGCGACAAGCCGCTCGCATTCCGGCAAGAGCCGCCTCGGAGGCTAACGCGGCTGGCCCAAACGGGCCTCACGAAATCGACAAACCAGCGTAATCCAAGCTGCCCCTTGATTGTTGTCGAACGCCGCCCGGTTGCCGGGTAGCCCTCGTGCAGTGGTGCAGTGGTGCATTCGTGCATCAGTCAGCCTTGACGTTGGCCGCTTTGATCACCGGTGCCCACTGCGCGATTTCTTGCTCGATAAAAGCGGTGTACTCGCGCTCGCCTTGACCCGAAGGCACCACACCGATTTCAGCGTAACGCGCCCTTAAATCCAACATCGCGAGGCAGCGCTGCACCGCATCTTGTAAGGATTCGATGATGACCTGCGGCGTACGCGCGGGCGCTGAAATACCAAACCATGCCGTACCAACCACACCCGGAATATGTTCATTGATGGTTGGCACGTTGGGTAGCGCCGGCAGACGCTTGGCCGACGAAATGGCGAGGCTACGCAGCTTGCCACTGCGAATGTAGCCGAGCGAGGCCGGAAGCCCATCGAAGAGCGCGTCGATTTGCCCTGATACAAGGTCAACGATTGCAGGGCCGGTGCCTTTGTAGGGGACGTGTTGGATATCGATACCCGCTCTGATTTTTAACAACTCGCCCGTCAGATGACCAGCGGAGCCGGGCCCGGCCGAGGCGAATGTCAACCTGCCTGGCTGCTGCCGAGCGAGACTGATGAATTCCGGAAACGACTTGGCAGGGTGGTCGGCGCGCACTAAAAAACCGTTAGCGAAGGAGCCGATCATCACAACGTGCACAAACCCCGCAACAGGTTGGTACGGCGTCTTTCCGTACACCAAGGGCGCGGTTGCAATGGAGGCGTTGTTTGACATCAACAGCGTGTAACCGTCCGGTGCCGCTTTGGCGACAACATCGGCACCGATAGTGCCGGAGGCACCTGGCCGATTTTCGATCAGCAACGGTTGTTGAAGCATCTCAAGGAATTTTGGTGCCAAAAGCCGAGCGATGATGTCGCTGCCGCCACCGGGCGCAAACGGCACCACGAGTTTTACCGGTTTGGCGGGCCAACGCGCCAGTGCTGAAGTCGGCGTAGTGCGGGCAGCCAACGCGCCAGCGGCCGCCGTCAACAAGAACCCGCGGCGATTCATACAACCGCTCCCGCCAGCTCGCCTATACTTGTCCGGACAAATTTCCACATGTGCAGCAGGTTAGCACGACCCGCGTTCATCTTTATTCATAAACTGTGTCCTCATGCTGAAATCTGCGCCAACGCAAGACTGTGTACTCATCGCGGGCGCCGGTCCGGTTGGGCTCACGCTAGCGTTGTGTCTGGCAGAGGCGGGTGTCTACGTAAAGTTGTTTGAAGCCGCGCCCGATATCGTTGAGGATTTGCGCGCCTCGACGTTTCACCCCCCGACGCTCGATATGCTTGATCAGTTCTGCATCACTGATGAACTCATCGCACAGGGGCTGATTTGTCCGCATTGGCAGATTCGCCTCCACCCGAGCGGAGACCGTGCCGTGTTTGATCTCGCCGCCATCGCCAAGCACACTAAACATCCTTACCGACTGCAGTGTGAACAGTGGAAGTTATCGCGTGCGGTGTTGTCGCGCATTACGCACCACAAAAATGTCGAGCTGCACTTTTCTAGCGTCGTTGTCAGTGCGGAGCAGGATGCTTCCGGCGTCACGTTGGTCGTTGAGCAGGGCGGAGAGCGGGGCGGAGAGCAGCGCACAGTCACGGGCCGTTACGCGGTCGGCTGTGACGGCGCACGCAGTGTCATCCGACACGCGATGGGCGTCGAGTTTTCGGGCGAAACTTACCCTGAAACAACAATTCTTGCGACCACCCGTTTCCCGTTCGACGAACATCTGCCGGGATTATCGAATGTCAGTTATTGCTGGAAAGCGGCGGGTGGTAATTTCAGTTTGCTGCGTTTGCCCGGCGTGTGGCGCACCAGCATTTATCCGGCGGAAGATCGGTCGATCGAGGAGTCCCTATCCCCCGCGGCCATCGCCCAGAGCTTGGCGGAAATTGTGCCGGCAGCGGGGAACACCGAGGTGCTTGAGGTGCGTCCGTATCGGGTACACCAACGCATCGCCACACAATACCGGCAAGGCAGGTTGCTATTGGCGGGGGATGCCGCACACTTGAACAGCCCGGCGGGTGGCATGGGGATGAATGGCGGCGTCCACGACGCGTTTAATCTTGCCGACAAACTGGCGAGGGTGTGGCGCGGCGAAACCGAGTCGCTACTCGATTTGTATGAACGCCAGCGCCGTCCGATTGCGCAACAACAAATCATCGCGCAGGCCGACACCAATCGCGTTCGTATGCGCGAGCGCGACCCTGCCAAACGCCAGGAAATTCTCGATGGTTTCAAGGCTGTCATCGCCGAGCCCGAGAAATTACGCGTCCACTTGCTCAAGACCTCAATGATCACTGGGCTTAAACAGGCCGCTGCCATTAGTTAAGTTCGGTTAGGTCGGATAAGGTCGGATTAGGTCGGATTAGGTCGGGTTCGGTCGGGTTCGGTCGGAGAAGCGAGAAGCGCCGCGAGTTTAGGCGCAGCGCTGCGCAAGGTTGGACTTGCGGCGGTATTGAGCTGCTGGGATAACCACCAAGCCCCACAGATGTTTGAAGACAGTAGTGCGATGTCGTTTTTTGCGGCGGCAAGAATGGTGGGTAGGGTCGTCATCCCGGTTCCAGACATGATGATTGCACCGTGCCCACCCGCATTTACCGCTTGTAGGCATTCACCGACTTCATCGCTTTGTAGTTCGTATGCGCGGAAATTCTCTCCCGTACTCACGACTTGTGTCACAGCAATGCCGGCACTTTTCCAGTACGCCACTGACTGCTTGGTCAGCCAGTCAGGGTACGGTGAAATGAGCACAATGGCGTCGCAATCAATTGCGCGGAGAGCGTCAACAATTGCCAGACCCGCGGTACGAACAGGTACACCGGAACCTGCGCTTAACCTTTCGCATAACGCGGTATCCGCCTGCACGCCGCCGCCATAGGTGGCGCCGGTAACCCCGATATAGTGCGCGGCAATATCGAGTTCACCAAAGCTCGCTAGGCAGTTTGCGTAGTGGCTAGGGTAGGCCGCCAAGCGCGTCGCGAGGTCGGCTTTAACAACCGGCAGACGTGCAGTGTGGATTGCCACGGTTTGGGGCAACAAGGCCGCCAACTCGGGCTCAACGGTCGGATTTGCAGGCGGCACGACGATGCCAACACGGCGCAACAATTGATAGATTTTTATCACAGTCCAATATAATTTTTGTGCGGCTGCACAAGGTGAAAACGCAAATTCATAATCCTGCTGGTTCTATGTAGGTCGTGTCGGTTAAAGCTTTGCGGCAACTTGGATGCCGGTATCTGGTGGGCAAGCATTGAAAAAAGCCTCGAGGGCCTCTAGCCCGCCGGCGGAAGCGCCGATACCGACAATCGGGAAGGCCGCGTTGAACGGGGCGCTAACCTTCACACCGCTCGCCACGCTCACACCGCTCGCCACGCTCGCAATGTTCGCCGCGTCCTTCACGTGATCCACGGCTGCCATGGGGCAAATTCATGGC
>JACMOJ010000545.1 GCA_014378085.1 Burkholderiales bacterium
AGCGCAAAACATGCGGCTTCACGCCGCACAGGTCGCTGACCTCACCAATAGTGAAATAGCGCTTGGCGGGAATGGTGGGGAGACTATTGGAGGGCAGCGTTTCCATTAAAGGACTTCTCCACGAGGGTCTTCAACTTCTGGCTGGCATGAAATGTCACAACGCGGCGTGCCGTGATCGGAATTTCTTCTCCGGTCTTTGGGTTTCGACCCGGACGTTGTGGCTTATTGCGAAGCTGAAAGTTACCAAAACCAGACAGCTTAACGCTGTCTCCTCGTTCGAGCGCCATGCGGATTTCTTCGAAAAAAGACTCAACCATATCTTTGGCTTCGCGCTTGTTTAACCCGACTTTTTCGAACATCAAGTCGGCAAGCTCTGCTTTTGTCAATGTCATCTGACTTTTCTCTTTATTTTCTGAGACTTGCGCCGAACTTTTGAGACATTACGTCAACAAATTTAGCGACGATTGTGTCGCATTCCACATCTGTTAAAGTTCTCGCAGTATCTTGCATAACTATACGAAACGCAAGGCTTTTTTTCCCGGAATCGAGGTTTTGACCGCGGTAAACGTCGAACAACGCAAAATCACTAACATTGGGGATTTTGAGCGCCAAAAAGGCGCTAATCATGGCTTGGACCGGCACCGTGTCATCGGCCAAAATTGCGACGTCGCGGCGAACTGCCTGCATTTTGGAGATGGGCTGGAAATGGAGTTCTGACGTCACTACGATCGCGTCAAGGTCAACCTCAAAGGCGACTGGGGCAAGCGGCAGGTCAAAATGTTGCTGCCAACGCGGATGGAGTTCGCCGATCCAGCCGACCTGTCTTTCGTCGATGAAGATGCTTGCACTACGACCCGGATGAAGCGCGTTGTGCGCCGACGGCGTAAATCTGCATGTGTGCGGGGCCAATAAGGCCTCAACATCCCCCTTCACGCTGAAGAAGTCCGTCTTTTCGGCTTTATCTTCGCCCCACTGCTCCGGAAACCTAGCTCCGTAGACCAACCCGGCCAGTCGCTCCGGCTGACATGCAAGGTCAGCATCCGCAGCGGTGAAACAACGGCCAATCTCAAATAGTTTGGCGCGCAGCTCGCCGCGGTTTAAGTTGTATTGAAGAGATTCAATCAACCCGCCCAGCAAACTTGTGCGCATCACGCTCATCTGCGCGGCGATCGGATTGGCAACACGGACTGGCGAAGGATTTCCCATCAGGCCTGTTTCGCGATCCTCAGGCACAAAGCTGTAGTTAATGACCTCCTGGTAGCCCATCGCGGCTGCCACATGGCGCAAGTCGTGACGACTGCGTCTCGCCTCAGGAATAGCAGTCATTGGAACGGAGGCGCGTGGCGGTGTCGCCGGAACGTTTTCATACCCATTAATCCGTGCAATCTCTTCCACAAAATCCTCTTCGTGATTTAAGTCGAAGCGATAACTTGGTGGTGTCACTTCCATCACCTCATCGGTTCCAGCCACGTTGCACTGGAGGCGCTCGAGAATCGTTTTCATCTGTGCAACGGCGATTGGCATGCCGATTAGGCGACAAACTCTGGCTGTACGAACCTGCACAGGTTGGCGTGCCGGAAGTTGTCCAGTGGCTTCGGTAACTGGCCCGATCTGCGTGGCGGCGGTTCCGCATATTTCTACCGCAAGGCGGGTGGCGTATTCGATGCCATCACGTGCCGACAATGGGTCAACCCCACGTTCAAAGCGGTATGCGGCGTCTGAGTTGATCCCCAGAACGCGTGTTTTGCCTTTGATCACATCGGGGTCAAAGTAGGCCGCCTCGAAGAAGATGCTAGTGGTGGTGTCGGTTACCGAAGATTCCAGCCCCCCCATCACGCCGCCGATGGCCACCGGCCCTGCTTCGTCGGTAATCAACAACATGTCTGGTGCCAGCACAACATGTTGCGCGTTCAGCAGGTTCATTTCTTCGCCGGCCTGCGGGAATCGCACATTTACCGTGCCCGAAAGTTTGTCCTGATCGAACGCATGCATCGGACGACCACGTTCCAGGGTCAGGTAGTTAGTGATGTCGACCAACGGCGAAATGCTACGAAACCCTGCGCGCTCCAAGCGACGCTTCATCCACTCGGGGGTGGATGCTTTGGCATTGATGCCGGTAATGACCCGCCCCAAGTAATGCCCGCATGCTTGCGGCGCAGAAATCTGAACGCCGCGTTGTGTACTCCCCGTCGCTGCGACGGTATCAATCTTTGGAAGGCGCAGTTGCGCGCCCGTCAAGGCCGCGAGGTCGCGTGCAACACCAATCATCGACAAACAATCGCCGCGGTTGGGTGTCATCTTCAGCGTCAACACAACGTCGTTCAGATCCAAGTATTCGCGGATGTCTTCGCCGATCGGCGCGTCTGTGGGTAGCGCAAGAAGGCCACCATGATCATCCGATAATCCAAGCTCCTTAGCCGAACACAGCATGCCGTTCGATTCCACACCGCGTAACTTCGCCTGCTTAATTTCGATACCCGGAAGCACCGCACCGACCATGGCACAAGGCACACGCATGCCAACCGCAACATTTGGTGCGCCGCAGACGATTTGCAACAAGGCACCCGTGCCCGCATCGACCTCGGTGACACGAAGTTTGTCGGCGTTGGGGTGCCGGGCAACTGACTTAATCTCGGCCACAACAATGTCGTGAAACGCAGCAGCCACTGGATTTTGCTCTTCAACCTCAAGACCCGCCATGGTTAATTTGTGGGCGATCTCATCCACGGTGAGGTCAACGGCGACCAATTCTTTCAGCCAATTTACGGAGACTTTCATGGGTGGTACTTTCAGCGAAATTGGGAGAGAAACTTCAAATCGTTCTCGAAGAACAACCGTAAGTCATTTACACCGTACTTCAACATCGCGAGCCGATCGAGCCCCATGCCAAAAGCAAATCCTGAATATTTTTCCGGATCGATGCCGCCGTTACGAAGCACCTGCGGATGCACCACGCCTGCCCCGCCGATCTCCAGCCACTTAATTTTTCCGCCTTTGTTCTCCCACTCCATGTCGACTTCAACCCCTGGCTCGACAAACGGAAAGTAAGATGGGCGAAAACGAATCTGCATATCATCGCGTTCAAAAAACGCGTTTAGGAACTGGGTGAGCGTGCCCTTGAGGTCGGCGAGGCTAATCCCCTCTTCTACCCAAAGCCCTTCTACCTGATGAAACATTGGGGAGTGTGTGGCGTCGTGGTCACAACGGTATACCCGCCCTGGGCAAATGATGCGGATCGGCGGCTTATGCGATTGCATGTGCCGGATTTGTACTGGCGATGTTTGCGTACGCAGGAGATTTTTGGATCCTTCTATATAGAACGTATCCTGCATTGATCGTGCTGGGTGATTTTCTGGAGTATTGAGCGCTTGGAAATTGAAATAGTCGTTTTCAATTTCTGGCCCATCCGCGACACTGAAGCCCATGGTCGCAAACAATGCCTCAATACGTTCCTGTGCACGCGAAACCGGATGTAATCCGCCAGGTCCGATCGTGCGTCCCGGTAAAGTTACGTCGATCGACTCGGCCGCAAGTTTAGTGTTTAACTCGGCATCCAAAATTCTCGACTTGGCGGCATTGATGAGCGACTCGACCTGCCCCTTCGCGGCGTTAATTGCGGCACCCGCCTCTTTCTTCTCTTCCTGCGGTAACTTGCCCAGCGCCTTCAGTTGCTCGGTCAACGACCCTGTTTTGCCGAGAAACCTGGCTTTGGTTTGCTCCAATTCCGGCAGGGAGCCGACATGGCCGAATGTCGCGTTGGCATCGGTAAGGATTTCATCGAGAGTCATGTTTTCATTCCTGTCCCATCACGTTATCGGTGATGAACAATTTGAACGCGGGAACAACATAAACAAAAAGGCCCGCTGTTGCGGGCCTTTTGCGTTGCATTACTTTGCGATTACGCGGCAAGCCCGGCTTTGGCTTGCTCGATAAATCGCGAAAATGCGGGTTTATCCATCACCGCCAGGTCAGCTAAGACTTTGCGATCGACTTCGATCGCGGCTTTCTTTAAACCGTTCATGAATGTCGAGTAGGTCATCCCGCCATCACGCACGGCGGCGTTGATACGGGCAATCCACAACGAACGGAATACGCGCTTTTTGTTGCGACGGTCACGATAAGCATATTGTCCAGCCTTCATTACCGCTTCTTTAGCGATACGGAAGACGGTAGAACGGCGGCCGCGGGAACCCTTGGCTTGATCTAGGACTTTCTTATGGCGGGCACGTGCGGTGACACCACGTTTAACTCTAGGCATGGCGGTCTCCCTTACGCGTAGGGCAACATCGCGCGGACGTGGCCCATGTTGGATGCATGAATTTCGGTCGTCCCACGTAATTGACGCTTGGACTTTGTCGTCTTCTTGGTGAGGATGTGGCGTTTGAACGCCTGTGAGCGTTTGATCGAGCCAGATCCACGCGCTTTAAAGCGCTTGGCTGCTCCGCTCTTGGTCTTCATTTTTGGCATGATGATTCCTAGGTTGCCTTACCGCAGCAGGTGGTGGAACCTATCCACACTTTGGACCTGAAGTCGGCTTGTTTGTACCGGTTGTTACTACGGGTTGTTGTTACTACTTGCGCCTGCGTATTGCCGAGGAGGCGCGCCTCTTGAAAAATGCGAATTTACACTTTCTTGCGTGGACCAACCATCATCACCATCTGACGGCCTTCCATCTTTGGGAACTGTTCAACTTGCCCCAGCTCCGCCAAATCTGCTTCCACCCGTTTCAAGAGCTGAAACCCCAACTCTTGATGTGCCATTTCACGTCCTCTAAAGCGCAACGTGATTTTAGTTTTATCGCCCTCTTCCAAAAACCGCTTCAGGTTACGAACCTTGATGTTGTAGTCACCGTCATCAGTGCCGGGGCGGAATTTCACTTCCTTCACCTGAATTTGCTTTTGCTTCAGTTTGGCTTCGTGCGCTTTTTTTGCTTCATGGTATTTAAATTTGCCGTAATCCATGATTCGGCAAACTGGTGGTGTCGCGGTAGGCGCAATTTCCACCAAATCCAACTCTGCTGTTTCAGCGCGCTGTTGTGCGTCCATCAGACTCACGATGCCAATTTGCTCGCCTTCGGGGCCAAGCAATCGAACCTCTGGAATACCACGAATTTCCGAGTTGATTCGAACGTCTTTTTCGGTAGCGATAGAACTCTCCTAAACATTAACGACTGTCTTGGGCAACCCGTGAAGGCCGCCTCAAGGGCTCAAAACTTAACGCAAGAGACGGCTACTGACGGCTAGTGTTTCGCCGCCACTTCATCCTTTACGCGAGATACGAAATCTTCAAGTGACATCGGGGGGAGATTTTCACCACCGCCTTTGCCATCTCGGAGCCGTGCAGTCACGGTCTTGGCGTGCATTTCTTTATCGCCCAAAATCAGCTGATAAGGTAGTTTTTGCAAGCTATGTTCCCGTATTTTATAGGAAATTTTCTCATTTCGCAAATCGGCTTGGGCCCGAATTCCAGCCGCTTTTAGCTGGCCAACCACCTCAGAAACATAAGCCGCTTGGTGCTCGGTGACATCCATTGCCACCACTTGGATGGGCGCTAGCCAAAGCGGCAAGGCGCCAGCGTGATTTTCAATCAAGATACCAATAAAGCGTTCCAACGACCCGACAATGGCGCGGTGGAGCATGACTGGTGCAACCCGATTGCTATGTGCG
>JACMOJ010000546.1 GCA_014378085.1 Burkholderiales bacterium
CGCATGCTGATATTCGCCGAATATAGATGTAGCGCGATGCCGTGCTGGCTGCGCGCGCTACCGTTGGTGCAAATCGTCATCAAGCCGTCGATGAAGTCGGTAGGCGCTTCCGGCGGGGCGATTGGATTCCAACGCAGACGATTAGGCGGCGTCACAGTCTCCTGACAAGGGGCGGTACGAATCATGCCGTTAGAGATCTGCTGGTAGGAGCCGTGTTCCGCCGACGGTCGCAATCGATATTGCCAAGAGCGTAGATTGTGGTCGCCTGGTGCGGTGAATGCGCTACCGGAAACTTGTTCAGCGTAGAGGCCAAACGCCGGCTGTTGCGGCGAATTGCGACCGACAGGAAGGGCGCCCTCAATGGCCTCAGTGGCGAACTCGTTGCCAAAGCCGGACATGTATCGCTTGGGTTTCACCGCCGCGCCCATCACAGCACTCCGCGCGCAATCTGATCGGCTTCAATTGCCTCAAATAGTGCCTTGAAGTTTCCCTCGCCAAATCCCTCATTGCCCTTGCGCTGAATAATCTCAAAGAAAATCGGGCCGATGGCTGTCTCGGTAAAGATTTGCAGCAGCTTATCTTCATGTGAGTCTTTGTCGAGTCCTTCGCCGTCGATCAGGATGCGGTTCTTTTGTAGTCGTTCTAGATCTTCACCGTGATCTTTTACGCGCTTATCGACTAACGAATAGTACGCGTCGGGTGTGTCCAAGAACTTCACGCCGTGCGCGCGCAACGTCTCCACCGTGGAGTAAATATCTTTGCAGGCGAGGGCGATGTGTTGAATGCCTTCGCCGTTGTACGCGTCGAGATATTCTTGGATTTGTGACTTTTGATCCGATGGCTCATTGATCGGGATGCGAATTTTGCCGCACGGGCTGGTCAGTGCGCGCGACGTCAAGCCGGTCTTTTTTCCTTTGATATCGAAGTAGCGAATTTCACGGAAGTTGAACAGCTTTTCGTAGAACTGTGCCCACGTATCCATTCGCCCGATGTAGACGTTATGGGTCAGATGGTCGACGTAGTCGAGGCCTACACCAATTGGGTGTTGGGCAACACCCGGCAACGGCAGGAAATCGACGTCATAAATGGTGCGGGGGCCGTAACGATCAATCAAATACAACAGCGAGCCGCCGATACCTTGCAGCGCGGGAATGTTGAGCTCCATCGGGCCGACCGGACCATCGTAAGGCTTTGCGCCGAGTTCTACAGCGCGTTTGAAGGCGAACGCGGCGTCTTTGACGCGGATACCAAAGGCACATGCTGACGGCCCGTGTACGCGGGCGAACGATTGTGCAAAGCTGTCTGGCTCAGCATTGACGATGAATTGAATGTCGCCTTGTTTGTAGAGCAACACGTTTTTTGAGCGGTGTTTTGCCACCGCAACAAAACCCATCTGCTCAAACAAGCGGCCAAGTGCTTTGGTATCGGGAGCCGTGTATTCGACAAACTCAAAGCCGTCGGTGCCCATCGGGTTTTCAAACAAATCCATTTTGTTCTCCATCATTCGCTAATCAGGGCCGCTTGGTTGCGCGCGATGCCGTACATTACTGCGCACCGATTGGTGTCAGGCTCTCATGGCACTCGGTTAAGGAAAAAAGCGCCGTCGTCCCTGCGTAGGCAGGGACCCAGTCCATCCTAAGATTTGAAAAATACGATGGGCTGGATTCCAGCCTTCGCTGGAATGACGAATTTTTGAAGTGTCATGCAAATTAGATTCAGCTCGCGTTCGCCCCGAAAATTGCTCAAGAATTGCTTAACCGAGTGACATGAGTGTCAGACTCAGTATGTCGAATAGTGCGAACAGAAGGAATTTGTAACAGACTGAGGCGACACTACGATTTCTGCCGCGCTACAATCTCGCGAGTAGAATTAAACGGGGTGTGACCCGCGTCGTTTCACCGTCACCCAAAGTGGCGAGCGGAAACGGGAGCGGATATTTGTCGATGAATTTCGGAGGTGCAACATGCAACGTAGTTTACTCGGAATTATTTTTTCGGTCGTGGCCGTAATAGGCGCGCTGGGTTTGGGCGGTTGTGCCAACTTGAGCGGTCCCGAACGCGAGCCGATGCAGCTTGAGCAGCTGGTCTCACTCGCCAAAGAGGGCAAGGACGCGCAGACCATCATCAAGGCCATCCAAGACTCCTATACCGTCTTTGACGTCACCGCTTCGCAGTACGCGAAGCTCTCGCGTGACGGTGTGCCGGACGCCGTCATCGACTTTATGCAAAACGGCCAACTGAAAATGGCCGAACGGCAAGGTCGACGTGACGCCATGCAGGACGCGTGGTTTTACGGGCGCGGTTATTGGGGATGGGGCTACAGCAACTGGGCGCCGCGGCCTTACGGTGTGTGGGTCGGTAGCAGGTACTACAAGCGCAGTTATTAAAGTCTCCGAACCGCGGGCATTTCCAGGCATAAATGCTCGTAAACGCCCGTCCTTTCTCGTGTTTTAGGGTTTTTCTGAGCTGCTTTTCGATTGGCCCATCATTTGCCGCGCGAGCTGTTGGCCACTCTGCCATGCCGCTTCCACGGTTCCGCCGTTCATCCAGTCACCGCACAGGCCGAGTTGGGCGCTCTCGTCCCAGACAGCGCCGGTCGCGGTTGTGAAATCCGTCGCCGCGTAGCGCCAGCGATGTGCGGTCCACGATTGCGGGTCCGGTCCGCCTAGCGCCTTGAAAGCAGCCAACAAGGCGGCGACGACGACCTCCGGTGGTTCCTCTAAGTGCGCTTCACTCCAATTGGGGCTTGCGTGTATGGCCCAGCTATCGAGACCAAACCTGCCGGGTTTGGCGCTGTTGTGCAAGATGAGATGAAGCGGGCCATCGCCGTAGGCAATTGCATTAAACCGCATGGTGACGGGAGAGTCGAACTGCAGCATCACTACCCAAGTCGCGCGCATTGTTGTTGCAGCGGCGATCGCCGCCATTGCCAAGACGTTGCTGCTCACGGTGGGCTCGGTTAGTTCCGCTGCGGCGCGCGATAGCAGCGGGACGGCCTGCGGTGCTGGCATTGCGAGCAACACGGCGTCGAACTGATCGGCGAGTAAGCCCCGCTCGGCAGACAGTAATTGCCAGTGATTGCCGTGGCGTTCAAATCCGACGATGGTAGTTTGGCAGGTGAGCTGAAGCGAGCCGGCAAGAAATGCGGCGGGCGAAGTCATGTGTGGGACACCAACGAATCTAGCGCCAACCGCAGCTGTGGTAGCGGTGGCGGCTGTGGCGGCTATGTTGGATGTGGCGGCTATGTAGGATGTGGCAGCTATGTAGGATGTCGTGGCTATGTTGGATGTGGCAGCTGTGGCGTTAGTGACCGGCATTGGTGGTGACCACGGTGCTGCTACGCCGGCGTTACACCAGCGCGCAACTTCGGCTTGAAACGCCGCAGACCCTGCTTCGAACCAAGGTGCCCCATGACCACAAACCCAAGTGGGGGTCTGGGCGCCGTTGGCTTGTTCCCCACCTCCACGGCGGGTGCTCATGCGGCCGCCTGCCCCACGGCTTTTTTCGAACACAGACACACGATAACCCGCCGCTTGCAAGGCAGTGGCACAACAAAGCCCGGCAATTCCGGCGCCGATGACGGCGACGTTTTTTTTGTCTCCGGCGCCGATCACGGCGACGTTGTTCTGAATTCCCGCCTCCGCTGCTACCGCCATATCGTTGTTTTCGCTAAACGCACCTTGCTTAGCTAATCTTGAATTCGCTGAAATTCGGACCACCCGAGCCTGGCTTGGTCGGCAAATCATTCGTGCCGGCTTCAACCATGCCGCTATTGCCGACCAGCAGCGAAAGGTTCGTCGCAGAATCGGCGTTGGCCAAGCCTTCCTGTATGGTGATTTTCCCCGCCTGAATTAGACGGAACAAATCCTGCTCGAACGTCTGTGAGCCCGGCGTCATAGATTTTTCCATCGCCTCCTTAATCTCTGGCACACGGCCTTCACTGATGAGATCGACGATGTTGCCGGTGTTCATCAAAATCTCCACCGCAGGCGAGCGGGTGCCTTCGATATTTTTCACCAGCCGCTGGGAAATAATGCAGCGTAGCGATACGCCAAGATCGGAGAGCAGCACCGCACGTTGCTCCAGTGGGAAAAAATTGATGATGCGGTTTAACGCGTGGTAACTATTGTTCGCGTGCAGCGTCGCCAAACACAAGTGCCCGGACAGGGCGTACATCATCGCCGACTTCATTGTTTCGACGTCGCGAATCTCGCCCACCAAAATCAAGTCTGGTGCCTGCCGCATGGCGTTACGCATCGCTTCATGGAACGAGTGAGAATCATTGCCGATTTCGCGCTGATTAACGATGCATTTTTTAGATTGGAACATGAACTCGACCGGATCTTCAAACGTCAAGATGTGGCCCGACTTCATCATATTGCGGAAATCCATCATCGCGGCAAGTGTGGTGGATTTGCCCGAGCCAGTCGCGCCAACCACCAGAATCAGGCCGCGCTTCTCCATGATGACTTGGCGCAGTACGTTTGGCACGCCAAGCGTGTCAAAGGCAGGGACGTCGGTCGAGATGTATCGCACCACGGATGCCACGGATGACTTCTGATGCATCATATTGACGCGAAAATTGCCCACGCCTTGAATTGGAAACGAAAGATTTAGCTCAAGCTCTTTCTCGAATTTCTCGATTTGATGTGGCTTCAGAATTTCGTAGCAAATGCGCTTTGAATCCTCAACCGATAACACCTGCGGGTTGACCGGCATTGCATTGCCGTTGATCTTCATGGTGATGGGTGCCCCGGCCGACACAAAAATATCCGAGGCGTTTTTTTCCGCCATCAATCGAAATAGTTTTTCTAAAATCGCCATGTCCGTCCTCGTTGCTATTTTTGACTTTGCGGATGATCTCGCCGGCAACTATGCACGCAACAGCTCGTTGATACCAGTTTTCGCGCGCGTTTTGGCGTCCACTGTTTTCACGATCACCGCGCAGTAAAGGCTGTACTTACCATCCGCCGAAGGCAGGCTGCCAGAAACGACAACAGAAAACGGCGGCACTTTACCGAACGAGACTTCACCGGTATCCCGGTTGTATATCTTGGTCGATTGGCCAATGTAGACGCCCATCGAAAGTACCGAACCCTCACCGACAATGACGCCTTCAACAACTTCTGAGCGGGCACCAATAAAACAATTGTCCTCGATGATGGTTGGGTTCGCTTGAAGAGGCTCCAACACGCCGCCAATGCCGACCCCGCCGCTTAAGTGGACGTTTTTGCCGATTTGGGCGCAAGAGCCGACCGTTGCCCAGGTGTCAACCATGGTGCCTTCGTCGACATACGCACCGATGTTGACGTAGGACGGCATGAGCACCACGTTCTTGCCAATAAACGCGCCGCGCCGCGCAACCGCTGGCGGCACCACACGAACGCCGGTGGCGCGCATCGCCTCGTCATCAAGCTTGGCAAACTTCGTTTCCACTTTGTCGAAGAAGGCGAGGTCGCCCGCTTCAATGCGTGCGTTGTCCTTCAGTCTAAATGACAGCAGTACGGCTTTTTTGATCCATTGGTGCGTAACCCAATCCGCACCGATCTTTTCGGCGACCCGCAGGCGACCCGCGTTCAAGTCGCTAATGACATGGTCGACTGCGTCCCGAACCGTTGATGGATGGCTTGCGGGCGAGAAACTTGACCGCAATTCCCAAGCATCATTGATGGTGGTTTGTAGCGCAGACAAATTGGAATCGGACATATTGGACGGGCTTTCTGAAGTGCGGATTACGCAGGTGTCGGTTGTTGGTGCAGCCAAGGCGGTAGAATTTCGATCGCTGCAAAATTACGTCGTCTTATTATAGAGTTTGTCGTATCTTAGAAAGGTCGTCGCGTTGTCCCAGTCGTCTATTCAGCAACGAGTCGCCCCTACTGCTCCTCCCGCCGCTGGCGCAGGGGCACCTCATGGCGGCTCGCTAATACCAGTTGCCGGGCTGCTGATTGCGGCGACGTCATGGGGTGTTATCTGGTATCCCTATCGCTTTTTGGAGACGGCCGGTTTACCGGTGCCGATTGCGACGTTTTTCTCGTACGTGGCGGCCATTATTTTTGCCAGCGTCGCGTTTCGTCATGCGTGGCAAGAATTCATAAAGTACCCGGTAGCGCTGCTCTTCATCGGGTTGACGGCTGGTATTGCCAACGTCGCCTACCTAGTGGCCATCATGGAGGCCGAAGTCGTACGGGTCGTATTGTTGTTTTATCTTGCGCCACTGTGGACGGTGCCGCTGGCGCGAATTGTGTTGAGCGAACGCATCAATTTTCGTGGCACGCTGACCGTCACTATTGCCATGACGGGGGCAGTGGTGATGTTGTGGCGCCCAGAACTCGGCATGCCGCTGCCGCGCAGTGTGTATGAGTGGCTCGGCATGTTGGGTGGCTTTTTCTTCGCCCTTTGCAACGTTCTGGTGCGGCGCGAAAACCGCGCCTCGCCACAAGCGAAGTCTTTCGCCGGTGCGATTGGCGTCGCGGTGGTGGCGCTCCCTGTGGCGCTGTTGCTGGTTGCCCAGCCCGCCGCAAGCTGGGTGCCGATACTAGGGCAATGGTGGTGGTTGTTAGCCATTGTTGGCGTGGTGCTGATCGCGAGCAGCGTTTGTATGCAGTACGGTCTAAGTCAAATGTCGGCTAACCGCGCCGCGGTCATTCTTTTATTCGAACTCATCATTGCTGCCGTCGCCGCGCATTATTTCGCGGGTGAGGTGTCGCGAGCACAAGAGTGGGTTGGCGGCTGCATGCTAGCCGCCGCAGGATTGTTGGCGGCGATTGGCGACGGCAAAGACGAATCCGGCAAGGTTGTTTCGACGCATGGGTAGTCCACGACGCATCGTCACTAACTGACGATTTTCTTCATCGCCTGCTGTGCCTCGCGCTTTTCATCGCGCGCTTTATCGGCGTCGCGCTTGTCATGCTGTTTTTTGCCTTTGGCGAGACCGATTTCCAGCTTGATGAGTCCACCCTTGTAATGCAGGTTTAGTGGCACCACGGTGTAGCCGCGTTGCTCAACTTTGCCGATGAGTTTTTTGATTTCCTCTTCGCGCAACAGCAGCTTACGCGAGCGGACAGGGTCCGGCGTAATGTGCGTTGAGGCCTCGGGAAGCGCGGAGATGTGCGAACCGATCAAAAAGAAGGCACCGCGTTGCAGGACAACGTAACCTTCCTTGAGCTGTGCGCGCCCAGCGCGGATGGCTTTAACCTCCCACCCCTCGAGTACCAGCCCAGCTTCGTAGCGTTCCTCGATAAAGTAGTCGAAGAACGCTTTTTTGTTTTCAGCAATGCTCATATCAGGATTTTATCGTGTGCATGGTGTCCAGCCGTGAAGTCGGCGAGTAAAATTTCGGTATGGCACACGTCTCTAAATCGGTTTTGGTCGCACATCCGGCGGAAACAATGTTCGACTTGGTCGACGCAGTCGAACACTATCCGGCATTTCTGCCATGGTGTGGCGGCGTGGCATTACATTCGCAAGACGATGCCCATACGGAGGCGAGCGTGCATATTCGCTACCTTGGCGTGACACAATCGTTTAGGACGCGCAACAGCAAGATGCGGCCGCGCGAAATGCAGCTTAGCCTCGTCGATGGCCCGTTTCAAAGCTTTACCGGTGCGTGGCGCTTCACGCCCCTCGCGCCACAGGCTTGCAAGGTGGAGTTTGTGATCGACTACACTTTTGCGAACCCCCTCGTGGAACGGGTGCTTGGCCCTGTGATGGCGACCATCGCGGAGACGTTTGTCGATCGTTTCGTGCAGCGTGCAGATGCGTTGTATAACGCCGGCGCGTGAGCTAGGCGTGATAAAAATTGCCATTGCGTGGGGTGTTGCGGGCAGTGCCGATGAACTGCCGATGAATATTGGCACGGGCACGACGATTGCCGAATTTCTGCGCTCTCCCGCGGTCCGGCAGGCGGTGCCGCCAAGTGTCCTTGCGGATATTGCTGGGTATGGCGTTTGGGGCAAGGTGCGGCCTGGAACGTACACGCTGCGCGACGGTGACCGCGTTGAGTTGTATCGTCCGTTACGTGCCGACCCGAAGGAGCAGCGGCGTAAACGCGCTGGCTAGCCCCGTCTCTTTTATTCTTTTTTGCAGGATTCGCCCATCGCGTTACGTGCTCGGGCGAGTTCGGTGTTACGTGCAGCTTCGTCAAGCATTTTGCGTTCTCCCGCTTCGTCTGCGACGCTGATGGGACGCCCGGACTCTAAATCGCGCAGATACCGCGTGGCCTCTTTGCAGCGATCTTGGTTGGCTTTATCGACTTTGGCTTGCTCGGCTGCTTTTTTCTCGGCCGCCACTTGATCCGTGCGACGTTTCTCAGACTCTTTATTGCGCTCGTCAAGCGTTAGCGGTTTGGCGGGTACGCTTTTGGCGGCGTCCTTTCCGGCGTCCTTTGCCGGGGGCGATTTCGCTGGGGCGAGGGGTGTTACTACCGAACCGGCGGCAGGCCTTGTATCGACTTTCTTTGGCGTGCCCTTGGCATCTGCCGGCGGTGGCGTATCGGTGTATTGCACCTTGCCGTCTTTATCGACCCATTTGTAGACCTGTGCTGTCACCGTCGCGGCCGCGAGCAAAACCGCGATGGCGACGAATAGCTGGATGGGTGTTTTCATGGGAATGTCCTAAAAGGTTAAAGCGTTTTTCGCAGCGTGGCTAATGCTGTGGTTTATGCAATGTGGTGAAAACGACGTGGCAACGCGGTTTGAGACTACAGCTACGGCAGTGCGGGTACATCACCAAACAACTGGTGGCCGCTGTGTCTGCGCGCGACTCTGTTCACACAGCACAATAATTTCCTTTGAAAGCCGCAATGTGCTGACACTGTCTTGGCTCGTTGCAGCAAGTTCGGCGGCGTCAAGCTTTTGTGCGGCAGACTTCCATAATGTTCGCGACTGCCTCGCATCGGCAACTTGCAACCTCGCCTGTTCCAACGCCGTGGCCGCAGCGGTAGTGAGTACGGCCGGTGCTGGTTTTGTCACAGCCAGTGGCCGGATGGGAGCTGGCGATACCGCCGGCATTGGCTGCCACAACGCGCAACCATTGATGGCGAGACCAAGTGCCACAATCGACAGGGCGCGACCAATATTCAGGCGCACCGCGACCGTTGGACAAATGCGTGAAAATTCACGCTGGCCTAACATGGACATGTGTTGACTGACATATACATGACTAAATCTTTATAAAAAGCAAAAAACCTTTTTGCATCATGAGTTTAGCACCGTTACTTCGACTAATTGACTAAATTATCAGCGATTGACCTGCGGTTGAACGGTGGTTGGCCCGCGGTTCAGCCCAAACCTGCGCGCGCACCGCCCCCAGCGCCCCAGCCCCCCAACCCTGATGGCGTGCGTAGGCTACGCGAAGTAGGCCGCGTGAAGTCGACCGCGCGAAGCGAAGGCGTGCTGAGTCAGGCGCGTATAATGCTGTTTTTGTCGGAGTCTGATTCGTGAAACTTATCGCAAAAGCGCTCACTTTCGACGACGTTTTGCTCGTCCCCGCCCATTCGCAAGTCCATCCGCGCGATGTTCAACTTACCACTCGCCTGACTCGCGCCATCACGCTAAATTTGCCGTTGATCTCTGCGGCCATGGATACCGTCACCGAGTCACGCTTGGCGATTGCGCTTGCGCAAGAGGGTGGCATCGGCATCATTCATAAAAATCTTTCGATTCGCGCACAGGCGGCCGAAGTGGCAAGGGTCAAGCGTTTTGAGTCTGGCGTGGTAAAAGACCCATTGGCGATCGCGCCATCAATGACGGTGCGTGAAGTGATCAACCTGCAACGCCAGCACGGTTTTTCAGGGTTGCCGGTAGTGGAAGGCAAGGTCGTTGTGGGTATCGTCACCAGCCGCGATCTCCGCTTCGAGACCAATCTCGATCAGCCGGTCAAAAACATCATGACGCCGCGTGAGCGTTTAGTCACCGTCAAGGAAGGTGCCAGTCTTGATCAGGCGCAGGCGCTAATTCATAAACACCGCCTTGAGCGTGTGCTGGTTGTCAACGACGCCTTTGAGTTGGCTGGTCTGATTACGGTCAAGGATATTCAAAAGGCAAAAGACCATCCACTGGCGTGTAAAGACGCGCTGGGCCAGTTGCGCGTCGGCGCCGGGATCGGGGTGGCGGGAGATAACCTCGAACGTGCGGCCGCGTTAGTCGAAGCCGGTGTGGACTGTTTAGTGGTGGATTCCTCGCATGGGCACGCGCAGGGCGTGCTTGACATGGTGCAGGCGGTCAAGGTGAAGTTTCCCAATGTTGCCGTCATCGGCGGGAATGTGGCCACCGCGGCTGGCGCGTTAGCGCTAGCCGATCACGGCGCGGATTGTGTGAAGATCGGCGTAGGGCCCGGCTCGATTTGTACCACTCGTATCGTGACCGGCGTCGGCATGCCGCAAATTACCGCGGTCTCGGAAGCGGCAACAGCACTTGCCAAACGCGATATTCCCTGTATTGCGGACGGCGGTATTCGTTACTCGGGCGACGTTGCCAAAGCCATCGCGGCCGGTGCCTCGTCGGTGATGATGGGTTCGATGTTCGCCGGAACCGATGAAGCACCGGGTGAAATTGAGCTCTATCAAGGCCGGTCATACAAGAGCTACCGCGGCATGGGCTCACTAGGCGCGATGCAAAAGGGCTCGTCGGATCGCTACTTTCAGGAGACAATTTCGAACGCCGACAAGTTGGTTCCAGAGGGGGTAGAGGGACGGGTACCGTACAAAGGTCCGGTAACGGCCATCATCACGCAACTGATGGGTGGCGTGCGTGCCTCGATGGGGCTGGTCGGCTGCTCAACGATCGAAGCCTTCCGTACTGAGGCAAGTTTTGTCGAAATCACGGCAGCAGGGATGCGCGAGAGCCACGTCCACGACGTGCAAATTACGAAAGAAGCGCCGAACTATCGCGCCGACTAATTGCCGGGGTTTGGCGCAAGTGGTGATCGAGTCAAGGTTCACTCTGTGGTTGGTATTGGAGAATAATTTTGTCGAGCCGTGCAAACGCTAGTTCAGTTTCAGTCGCACCTGCGGACGCCGCCGAAGCGGAAAAAAAGCGCGGATTCAAGTTTGTCCTCGGCGTGGTGTTTCTCGATATGCTCGGTGTTGGACTGGCGGTGCCGGTGTTGCCGTTGTTGGTGGGTGATTTTCTAACCTCGCCCGACGATCAGGCGCGCTGGTACGGCATTCTCGCGGCCACCTTTGGGCTGATGCAGTTTTTATGTATGCCGCTGCTCGGCGCGCTGTCGGACAAAATCGGCCGTCGTCCGGTGTTGATTTTTTCGAGCGCCGGCATGGGGCTCAATTTCTTGGTTACCGCATGGGCACCGAGCCTGATGTGGCTGTTTCTTGGTCGCTTCATTGGTGGCGCGTTTTCGGCGTCGATGTCGACCGCCTCCGCTTACGCTTCTGACATCTCGACGCCGGCAAACCGCGCCAAGACATTCGGCATGATTGGTGCGGCCTTCGGTTTGGGCTTTGTCTGTGGGCCGATGTTGGGCGGCGTGTTGGGCAGCATCGATTACCGTCTGCCGTTTTATGTCGGCGCAGGATTGTGTTTTGCCAACGCGATTTTTGGCTATATTTTCGTAAAAGAATCGCTCACGAAAGACAAACGCTCGTCTTTCTCGTTTGCAAAATCGAATCCTTTTTCGTCGTTCCGGCGTCTGCTGGCGCGTCCGGATATTGGGCTGCTAATCGTGGTGTTTGCGTTATCCGCGTTTGCACAAGTGTTGCAGCAAACCACCTGGGTGTTGTATACCAACTTCAAATTTGGCTGGGGCCCGAAGGAAAACGGCATCGCGTTGTTTTTGGTTGGCCTCACGGCCGCAGTGGTGCAAGCGGGGTTACTCTCAAAACTGATCAAGTTGATGGGTGAAGTCCGGCTGGGCGTCATCGGTTTGGGCGTGGCATCGGTGATCTACCTCGCGACCGGGCTCGCCACCGCCGGTTGGATGATCTACATTTTGATTGTGCTGAACTTCCTATCCTACGGCGCGGGGCCGGCGTTACAAGCTATCGTTTCAAAAGCGACTGATCCGGCCGAACAGGGTTCGTTGATGGGTTCGCTGCAATCGTTATCAAGTCTGTCTATCGTTATCGCGCCGGTGATCGCGACGCAAATACTCGCTGAGGTGTCCCACTATCCGGCGGGCGACTGGCGGATGGGCTCCGTGTTCTACCTGTCGGCATTCCTGCAATTGATCGCGGTATTTCTTGCTTGGCGGTTTTTTGCAACCCGCAGTGTTCCCGTCCATCCCGCTAATCGCCCTGCCACCGTGGGCTCGTCCACCGCGAGTCCTTCCGCCGCACCCGTCACCTAGGCACTAACCATGCAAGACAAAATTCTCATTCTCGATTTTGGTTCACAGGTCACGCAGCTGATTGCGCGCCGCGTGCGCGAAGCCGGCGTCTATTCGGAACTGCACGGACACGATATGTCGGAAGCCGACATTCGTGCCTTTAACCCGAAAGGCATCATTCTTTCCGGCTCGCATGCTTCGGTGACGGAATCCGATACGGCGCGTGCACCGCAGGTGGTGTTTGAGCTCGGTGTGCCGGTGTTGGGCATTTGTTACGGCATGCAGACCATGGCGGCCCAGCTTGGCGGCAAGGTCGAGAATGGACTGGTGCGTGAATTTGGTTACGCCGAAGTACGCGCGCGTGGGCACTCAAAACTTTTTAATGGGGTTGAAGACCGCCAGAATGCTGAGGCGCATGGCCTACTTGATGTATGGATGAGCCATGGCGACAAGGTGATGGAAATGCCGCCCGGCTTTAAGGTGATTGCGGAAACGCCGTCGTGCCCGATTGCCGGTATGGCGGATGAAACACGACGCTTTTACGCGCTACA
>JACMOJ010000547.1 GCA_014378085.1 Burkholderiales bacterium
AGTTCTTAACCCCCAGTTCTTAACCCCCAGTTCTCAACCAATCGGTTTTCAACCACCCGGTTTTCAGCCCCCGCTTAAAGTTTGAGCAGCCGTTCGGCGGCCAACGCAAGCGTGTCGTGGGTCTTTGCGAAACAAAAACGCACCACGTGATCGTCGGTTTGGTCGTGATAAAAAGCGGAAGTCGGAATACACGCCACACCAATTGTCTTCGTCAGCCAGAGCGCAAATGCTGCGTCACCCATCTGTGCATATTCGGCTAGGTGTCCGAATTCGGCCGACACAAAATAGGTACTACTGCACGGCAGCCAGCGCAGGCGTGAGCTTGCCACTGCGGCCAAAAACATATCCCGTTTGGCTTGATAAAACGCGGGCAGATCAAGATGCGTGTGAAACCCCATGTAGTTGGCGATGCCATGTTGGGCAGGCGAATTAACGGTGAACACAACAAACTGATGCGCCTTACGAAATTCCGCCATCAGCCGCGCGGGCGCCATGCAGTAGCCGATTTTCCAGCCGGTCACATGATAAGTTTTGCCGAACGACGAAATTACGTAAGCGCGTTCGGCCAACTCGGCGTGCCGCGCCACACTGAGATGCGGCAGGCCGTCATAGACCATGTGTTCATACACCTCATCGCTAATCACCACGATGTTGGTCTCGCGCAAAATGGCGGCGAGCTGCTCAAAATCATCTTGCTGCCAGCACGTGGCGGTTGGGTTGTGCGGCGTATTGGTCATCACCGCACGTGTGCGCGGCGTGATGAGCGCGCGCAGCTGCTGCCAATCTGGGCGGTAGTCGGGAAAATTCAGCCGCGCATAGACCGGCACCCCGCCGTGCATACGAATGCCCGGCTCATAGCTATCAAACACGGGCTCAAAAATAATCACTTCATCGCCGGTCCGCACAATCGCAGCCAGCGTGGTGTGGATAGCCTGTGTGGCACCCGCAGTGATGGTAATTTCCGCGACGGGGTCATATCGCTTTCCGTAAAGAGTGCCCACCTTCGCCGCGACCGCCTCCCGCAGCGCCGGGACCCCCGCCATTTGCGGATACTGGTTATGGCCCGCGCGCATCGCCTCGGATACCAGATCCGGCAAACGCGGATCACAGCCAAAGTCGGGAAAGCCCTGCCCCAGATTTACCGCCGAGACTTCCGCCGCCAACGCTGACATGGTGGTGAAGATGGTGGTGCCGATATTGGGAAATTTCGATTCAATCATGCGGGTGACGACAAGTCGTTTATGTGGGCGGGGCAAGTCGGAAGCGTACACGTTTCCAAGCTTCGCCTATAATTTCTGTGCATCATTTCACAACATCGCAACCATGCGGTTAACCCTCCGAGAATAGTCATGCAACTCGCTTCCCGCCTCTCCCGCGTCAAACCCTCCGCGACCATCGCCATCTCCGCCAAAGCCGCCGCGCTGAAGGCCGCCGGCAAAAGTGTGATCGCGCTATCGTTTGGCGAGCCGGATTTTGATACGCCGCAAAACATTAAAGACGCGGCAATCAAGGCAATCTTGTCAGGCGATACCAAGTACACGGCTGTGGACGGCACGCCGAAGTTAAAAGAAGCCATCGTCGCCAAGTTCAAGCGCGAAAACGGACTGACCTACACCACCAAACAAATCACCGTCGGCACCGGCGGCAAACAGGTGCTGTACAACGCCTTCATGGCGACCCTGTCCGAGGGCGACGAAGTTATCATCCCTGCACCGTACTGGGTGTCATATCCGGAAATGGTGCTGTTGGCAGAGGGCACCCCCGTCATCGTGCCCTGCTCTGCGGCCAACCGCTTCAAGCTCAACCCGGCTGACCTCGATAAAGCCATCACCGCCAAAACCAAATGGGTGTTGCTAAATTCCCCGTCCAATCCCTCCGGTGCGGCATACACCCGTGCGGAATTAAAAGCGATTACCGACGTACTGGTGCGCCATCCCCACGTCTGGGTGTTGACCGACGACATGTACGAGCATTTGGTCTACGACAATTTTGAATTCACCACACCGGCACAAATCGAGCCATCGCTTTACGACCGCACACTCACCATGAACGGCGTCTCGAAGGCGTACTGCATGACCGGCTGGCGAATTGGTTATGCGGGCGGCCCGGAGAAACTCATCAAGGCGATGGGCGATATCCAATCGCAGTCGACCTCCAATCCGTCTTCGGTTGGACAGGCCGCCGCAGTTGAGGCGCTAAATGGCCCGCAGGATTTCATCGAACGCAACAATGCGGAATTCAAAAAGCGCCGTGATTTGGTCGTGAAAATGCTGGGCGAGACCAAAGGCCTTTCCTGTCACACGCCAGAAGGCGCATTCTATGTTTATCCAAGCTGCGCTGGCCTGATCGGCGCAACAACGCCCGCCGGTGGGTTGATCAAAAACGATGAAGACGTCGTCAACTATTTGCTCGAAGCGGAAGGCGTCGCGGTGGTACACGGTGCGGCATTTGGTCTTGCCCCACATTTCCGGGTTTCGTATGCAACGTCGACCGATATCCTCGAAGAAGCGTGCCGCCGCATCCAGGGGGCATGCAGCGCTTTGACCTTCGCCAAGGAAGCCGCTGCGGAGGAGTGACGTTGCAGAGGGCAACGTCCCAGCATCGCAACAACACAAAACCACAAACTCCTTAAGGGACGGGAATTACCAGACATTATTGGTTGGAACTGCCCGTCAGATGGCGAGTTCACGATCCAACCGAACCTCGACGTCGATTCAAAATAAGCGCTGCCCCGGGTGGCTGCACCGACTGCGAAG
>JACMOJ010000548.1 GCA_014378085.1 Burkholderiales bacterium
ACATCACCGCCGCACTCGGCTTTATCGCTGCACCCTGCATTTTGACGATGTGCTTCGACAGCGCCTTGATGTCCTCCGGCGTCTGCGCTTTGATGCCCATGTATGCTGCCAGCACTGCTGGCTGAGTCACATCGAGCACGCCGTTTGCCAATTCACCCACCAACGACTCCCAAAGTGCCAGCTTGCCTTTGACCACTGTTGGCGGCTTGCCAGCGACGCGCACTCTCATGGTCACGTCATCACCATCGAGAATGAATTCGCCGTCAACGGCGATTTCATTACCGGTCATGTAACGCAGATACCGGAACACCGATTGCAGCGTGAACTTTGCTTCGGGGATGGCCACATCCGATCGGTTCTCCGCCCATGCGCTTTTGAGTTCACCCTTCTCCAACGTGGTGACCAAATCGCGGCGTTTGACGAGTTCGTCAAACAAGATCTTGGCGACGACTTGGCCGGTGATGCCACGCTCAGCCAACTTCTCTGGTACGTCAAACGCGGCGATGGTGAGTGTTTGTCGATACGCTTCGCGGTAACACGCGACCACCGTGATGACCACAACCACCAGCACGCTGAAGGCGATCAGTGCATTGCGCAACAAAATGAGGCGTTTGTTGACCCAATCGTACTTGCTCGCGTACGAGAGCAAGTGCAATTCATGGTCAACACTATCGAGCGTTTTGGTGAGGCTCTTTAGCGTGGCGGTGTTCTCTTTAGTCTGGCCGCTTGAAGCCATGCCGCCACTCCACGCGCTTGCCACCCCGCGCATGCGGTCGCGGAAGCGAGGTTTTGTATCAGTGCTCACGTTGATGTGTTTGTGATCCATGTTTCACTCCGTACAAAACTATTGTCTAGATGGCTAACTCCGCCAGAAACCTATCCGCACTGACAAGACGCACGCCCTCTTGCCCGATGCGGTCAACGTTTGATTTGGCGATCACTTGTAACGCCGGAACCTGCGGAAACTTTCGCCGGAGATACAACAATGCTGGACTAATGGTCGTATCACTTAGCTTGCATTCGACAAACCGGATCGGCTTTTTGTCTTCAAGCTGCACAAAGTCAACTTCGCGGCCTTCGACGTCACGAAAAAAGCGCAACTCCATATCACGGCCTTCGGTGTCCTCAAGGTAGTGACATTCCTTTAACAAATGAAACGCGACGAGATTTTCAAACCGCGCGCCCTCATCTTCGATGGCGAGCCACTCAAACAAATAATGCTTGCGGCTTTTCTTGACGGCCTTGATGCGCGGGGGACCGAATGGGTCGAGCCGAAAGATAAACATTAACCGCTCAAAAATATCCAACCAACGCTCAACCGTTTTATGCGCCACCTGCAGATCTTCGCGTAAGCCATTGAGCGACAACGGCGAGCCAATCAGCGCGGGTAACCGAATCGAAAGAGATTCAATGGCGCCCATTTCCGTGACACGTTCAAGATCGGCAACGTCTTCGCGCACCAAACGTGATCGATACTGCCGTGACCAACGCTTCGCTTCAACGAGCGAGCCACCTAAGAGCGGTTCTGGGAACGGCCCCAAGGCCAGCAAATCTTTCAGTTGGCAGTCCGCCTCTTTGAGCGAGAGGGGATACAAACGCAGATGATGATAACGGCCCTGCAAAGAGTCCCCACCACGCCGGTATAGATCAAGCCGCGCGCTGCCGGTGACAAGAATCTGCAAACCCTCGCCCCCACCACCATGCTCGCGGTCGTACAGCCCTTTCACCAAATTGCGCCAGCGGCCGTACTTGTGCAACTCATCAAACACGATCATGCCTTGATGCGGAAATGCCCCTTGCAAGATGCGCGTGCGCGATTCGTCGTCATCCCAATTTAGATAACGCGTTTCAGCAGCGCGTTTACCGCCCGGCAACATGGCGCGCGCGAGCGTGGTTTTGCCAGATTGGCGCGGCCCTGAGAGCAACACCATTTTCTTGCTGAGATCAGCAGCGATCTGCTTGGACAGGAGGCGCTTTTGCATATGCGCAATCTTACCCATATGTAAAAAAACAGGCAAGAAATTTCACATAGATGTGAAATTTACGGATTTTGTTATCTTCTAAAACACAAGATTTGTTTACCCATGGGCGTTTTCAGACATTTTTGCTTGGAAACACCCGTGGATAAACGACTTTAAAGCGGTAGGTTGGGCTAGCTTTATCAAGCCCAACAGCTCTAGCATCGGGGCGAGGATATTGTTGGGCAGCGCATTTGACAAACCCGGCTGGCCCAACCTACTGACTTCAGCATGTTTTGCTTCAAAACGTAAGTGGATGAACGACTTTCAATATCGGCGCTTTAACGATGTCGATTTCTTGTTTTCTTTACGCCAAGCTTGGGTGCGCGCGCCCGGAGCGCCTGGCAGTGAAGACTACGTAATCACGGCTTGTTAATCGCGTCGCGGATGATCTTGCCGTTGACGATGGTGAGCAGGCTTGAGGCCTCCGCGATGGTCGCGGGATCGATCGTGAAGATATTACGGTCGAGAATAATTAGATCTGCGCGCTTGCCGACTTCAATGCTGCCGAGCGTACGTTCGACGCCGAGTTGATAGGCCGTGGCACGTGTGATTGCAGTCACCGCCTGCGCAACGGTGATCGCCTCTGCAGCATTTCGCGGCGGCGCATCGCGGTTGCCGGGTAATCGGCGCGTCACGGCGACTTCGATCTGAATGAGCGGCTTGTAGGTTGAGAGATAGGCCGATGCCGGCCAGTCGGAGCCGAAGGTCTGCACGGCACCCGAGGCAATGAGACTCTTCACCGGGTACGCCGCAGCTAACACCGGCTCACCTACAAAAGCAGCGAGATTGTCGTAGCTCGGGTCGATGGTCGCCCATTGCATCGAGGTTTGCGCAATGACACCCAGCTTCGCGAAGCGCGGAATATCGGCGGCGTCCACGAGGTCCATGTGCGCGATGGCGTGGCGTTGGCCCAATCGACCATCGCCCGACGTTTTTGCGCGCACACGAGCGACCGCGTCGAGCATCTGGCGGATCGCCGCGCCGCCGATGGCGTGCGTGTGTGTCGGCACACCGGCCTTTTCGCCGGCGATCAAGCGCTTCTGGATGTATTCGGCGGTCATCATGGGCTTGCCGCGAAAATTCGGCCGGTCCTTATATGGCGCGAGCAGAAACGCAGTATGCCCTTCAGGCACACCATCGGCGAATAGCTTGACGGCGGTGGGACGCAGCATCTCACCCGTGTGGCGCTTCTTCAGCGCAACGAGCCGTGCAACCGGATCGTCCTTTTCACCGCGATCGCCAGTGCTGGTGAACATGCGCAGCGTGAGCGCGCCCTCTGTCTCCAGCTTCGCGAGGAGTTCATACGCATCGGCTTCACGCGGCGCGCCCATGCCGGCATCAAATACGCCAGTCAGTCCGGCGGCGGCAGCTTCAGGCAACCAACGTCGGAAGGCAGCTTCGTATTCGGTGGTTTTTTGTGAGACCAACTTCGAGACAATAAACCCGCCGGCACCTTCGCGCGCGGTGCCGAGCAGCGCACCGGTCTTGGCGTCGCGTTCGAAAAAGCTGATGCCCGGTTCGGGGTCGCGCGTGGCGGCGCTGGCACCACCAAGCTCGAGCGCGCGCGAGGAAAACCATGTGGAGTGGCCATCGACCGAGCGCAAGATGACCGGGCGACTGCCAAAAATTGCATCGAGTTCGACTGCCGTCGGCCCCTGCGAACCGAACAGATGATTCTGCCAGCCGCGCGCATAGATCACCTCATTGCCGTGATTCGCATCGCGCAGCGCGATCAGCGACGCGCGCAGCTTCTCGGGTGTGTCGGCAAGTGACAAGTTGATGCCGATATCGGTGCGTGCACCGCCTATCGCATGAATATGCGAATCGATGAAACCGGGGAGCACCAGCCGCCCTCCCGCATCGATCTTGCGCGTCGCCGGGCCGCTGCAGCCTGTGGCGATCGCGGCATCGCCGACCGCGATGATCATGTTCGCCGAGATGCAAACGACGCTGGCGATACTGCCGCCGTTGGGTCCAGGGCCGGTATCGATCGTGTGGACGCGTGCGTTGGTGATGACGATGTCCGCAGGCTTGGCGGTCATGGGCGGCTGCGAGTGGGCGGTAAGCGCGAGGCCACCAATGAGGGTTAACAGGAAGGGGCGCTGCAATTGCCGAATCAATCTAGACATGTTTCGATCTCTTTTCGAAGATTCCACTTCCAAACTCTTTTATCCATGGGCGTTTCCAGACATTTTTGCTTGAAAATACCCGTGGATAAACGATTTTTAACTTCAATTCATTTGCAGTCGGGCAAACATCCCGACGGGGCAGAGGTTCCCGTCAGGATGTTTCTACTACATTCATCTGCCGCGTCTACCAACACACACCACGCCACCAAGCATGGCGACTACTGGTTGGCAAACTTCTACATCTACCGCGACTTAATCAGCCTGCTTACGCAAAAACGCTGGAATGTCGTAGGTATCCATGCCTGACGATGCCAGCGCAGATACGGTCACATCACGACGCCGACGTGTGACTGCGGGTGTATCGAGTTCGGCGTAGTTGATCGCACCAGCAGGTGTGGATTGTGGTGCACCAACCGCGTCGTCCGTTCCCGTTTTTGCGTAACTGTGCTGCATGACCGGTGCCGAATACACCACTTGCGGCTGTGGCTTGGCGATACGACCACCCAAACCGGTTGCCACGATTGTCACGCGCAATGCATCACCCAAGGTTTCGTCAAACACCTGACCAAAGATCACAGTGGCATCTTCTGCCGTGAAACTGCGGATGGTGTTCATCACTTCATGCACTTCCTTCAACTTCAAGGATTTGGATGCCGTGATGTTGACCAACACGCCGCGCGCACCGGTGAGGTTCACGTCTTCGAGCAACGGTGACGCGGCAGCACGTTCAGCCGCCACTTGTGCACGATCCGCACCGGTTGCCGTGGCGGAACCCATCATCGCCACACCGTTCTCACTCATCACCGTGCGAACGTCAGCAAAGTCGACGTTAACCAAGCCCGGGCAGTTGATGATCTCCGCGATACCAGCAACAGCACCATGCAGCACTTCGTTGGCGGCGCGGAAGCCATCTTCAAACGTGGCGTCTTCGCCCAGCACTTCCATCAGCCGATCATTCGGGATGATGATGAGGGAATCGACGTTTTGTTTGAGGGCTTCGATACCGAGTTGTGCGGCCTTCATACGTTTACCTTCAAACGCAAACGGCTTGGTCACAACTGCTACCGTCAGCACACCCATTTCACGCGCAACTTCGGCCACGATTGGTGCGGCACCGGTGCCGGTGCCACCACCCATACCGGCAGTGATAAAGAGCATGTCGGCACCCTGAATCATCTCCGCGATACGTTCACGATCTTCAATCGCCGCTGCACGACCGATTTCCGGATTCGCCCCCGCGCCCAAGCCGCGTGTGACCGTGCCGCCCAATTGCAGGACAGTGCGCGACTGGTTGCGCTTTAACGCTTGCGCATCGGTGTTAGCACAAATGAATTCAACGCCCGCAACACCATTAGAGATCATGTGATCAACCGCGTTACCGCCGCAGCCACCCACACCGATCACTTTGATGATCGCTTCTGGTTCACTGTTATCTAGAATTTCTATCATGGTAGTACTCTCCTCTGCTTGGTGGAACAACTTAAAAAATACAACGCTAAAAATTGCCTTTGAACCAACTTGCCATGCGTTCAAAAACGGATTTGAAATTACTGCCGTGCAGGCGTACGTGGTCGTCACGTTTGCGCTGCTCAACACCAGTCAACAACAAACCGACGGCGGTGGAAAATCTGGGGTTGCGGATTACTTCGGCCAGCCCGCCGGAATAACTCGGCACCCCCAAGCGCACCGGCATGTGAAATACTTCTTCACCAAGCTCGACCATGCCTGCCATGCCGGCGCTGCCACCGGTCAAGACGATGCCGCTGGACAACAATTCTTCAAAGCCACTGGTGCGTAACTCACGCTGAATCAGGGCGTAGAGCTCTTCCACCCGCGGCTCGATGACTTCCGCAAGTGTCTGACGCGACATCTGGCGCGGGCCACGATCGCCCACGCCCGGCACTTCGATCACATCATTGACGCTGGCGATTTGGCGTAACGCACAGCCGTGCGCCATCTTGATGTCTTCTGCGTCTTTGGTTGGCGTGCGCAGTGCCATGGCGATGTCATTGGTGATTTGGTCGCCGGCGATGGGAATGACGGCGGTGTGGCGTATCGCGCCCCCGGTGAACACCGCAATGTCCGTGGTGCCACCACCGATATCGACTAAACACACGCCCAAGTCTTTTTCATCCGGCGACAACACCGCGATGGCGGAGGCGAGCGGCTGCAACACGAGGTCACGCGGCTCTAGCCCACATCGGCGTACGCACTTCATGATGTTCTGTGCGGCACTCACCGCACCCGTGACGATATGCACTTTGACTTCCAGTCGCACGCCGCTCATGCCAACCGGTTCGCGCACATCTTCCTGACCGTCGATGATGAATTCTTGCGTGAGGATGTGCAGGATTTGCTGATCCATCGGGATATTGACGGCACGCGCCGTCTCGACCACGCGGTCAACGTCGAACTGCGAGACTTCACGGTCCTTAATCGCCACCATACCGTGCGAATTAAAGCTCTTGATATGCGAGCCAGCGATACCGGTGATCACATCTTTGATCTTCACGTCCGCCATCAGCTCGGCTTCTTCCAAGGCGCGCTGGATACCGGCGACAGTGGCTTCGATGTTGACCACCACGCCCTTTTTCAAGCCGCGCGACGGGTGCTGCCCAATGCCCAGCACTTCAAGTGTGCCTTCGGTTGTGAGCTCGGCAACAATCGCCACAATCTTCGATGTGCCGATATCGAGCGCCACAATCAGATTCTTGGTTTCGCGGTTCATGTTTATTCCGATCTTTCAGATTCAGTCGAGCGGCAACTCAAGCCGTTGGCTTCTTGGCTTGTGCGGATTTAGTCAATTTGCTACCGGATCTAATGGCAATGGTGTTGGCGTTGCGAATCGTCAGGCCGGACTGGTAACGCATATCCACCACCGCATCAACAACCTGCAATGCGGGCAATTCCGGGTAGGTGCGGATGAATCTGGCAATTCGCTCATCCACTTCAGCGCGCCCCAATTCAATCGCAATGCCGTTATCAAGTTTCACCTGCCAGGCACGGCGCGGTGTCATCACTACCGACTTCGGCGCACGATCAATCAACTTCAGCGGGGCAAGCAGCGCGGCATAACGCGTCAATACCTCCACTGAAGATCCTTCAGGACCAGCGAGTTTGGGCAGCTGGTCACGCCGGTCATCAGTAATGGTGGCGCTAAACACATCACCAAAGCTGTTGACAAGAGTAGACGTTTCCGTGGTTTGCGATTCTTGCGCAACAGCGACGACCCAGTGCGCTACCGGTTTGTGTTCTTCGATGGCGACCACAATCGTGGACGGGAATTGGCGACGAATGGTTGCCTCACGTACCCACGGCACCTGTTTCACGCTCGCGGCCAAACCGACGAGGTCCAGCTGCAACATCGACGCACCCCGCGTGGTGAGCGCGTTCGCGACACGTTTCAGCGCGTCGTCATCAACCTCTGTCAGCGGCGGGCTGGTGTTGGTGGTGTTGGCGGTGTTGGCGGTGTTGGCGGTGTTGGCGTAGGTGGCGTTGTTGGCATAACCGGAGGCATCAAAAAACCTA
>JACMOJ010000549.1 GCA_014378085.1 Burkholderiales bacterium
CGAAGACTCCAATGCGAGGCGCGCTCGCGCGTTGGGCGCCATCGAACTGGTACCCAAGCCGTGCGATCCTGGGCATTTGCGAAAACTACTCTTTGCGGCGCTCAATACTGATGATGATGAACAGTTGTCGAGCCCGGACGAGGTCGCCCATAGCCTTATCGGGGATAGTCCGGCAATGCGCAGCCTGAGAAGCCAGATTGATCTTTACGCCTCGTCTACCTTCCCTGCGCTCATCGAAGGCGAGTCTGGAAGCGGCAAAGAATTAGTTGCGGCGGCGCTTCACTACCTGAGTCCACGCGCCAAGTTACCGTTTCTTGCTCTTAACTGCGGCGCGATATCGGCAAATCTTGTTGAGCCCACCTTGTTCGGCTACAGCAAGGGCGCATTTACAGGGGCGGCCGCAAATAAGGCCGGCTATTTTGAGGATGCGGGCGACGGAACGTTGTTCCTTGATGAGATTGGCGAGTTGCCACTCGACTTGCAACCAAAATTATTGCGAGTGCTTGAGAATGGTGACTTTCAACGCGTCGGCGATACGCAATCGAGACACTCGAAAGCACGCATCGTTGCCGCAACCAATCGTGACCTGCGCGCGGAGGTCAAAGCCGGTCGCTTCCGCGCTGATCTATTTCATCGCCTGTCGGTTTTTTCTTTGTTGGTCCCACCCTTACGCGACTTGGGCAGCGACAAATTAAAGCTGATGGAGCACTTTCGTCTCCAATATGCCTTCAAACACCAGACAAAGCCTTTCACGCTTGACGACGCTGCACGCGACGCGTGGCATAAATATGCGTTTCCAGGAAATGTACGGGAGCTAAAGAACATCGTCATCCGGTTGACCGCCAAGTACGCAGGTTACACGGTGGGTACCACGGAGTTGGCGGCGGAAATGGAGCTTCCAGACGCTCAACTACCGACAGTATCCAAGGTTGATGGCGACATCGACCCGAAGCGTGAAATTGAAAACAACCCCAACTTCAGTCTCGATCAGGTATTGGCTGGCATTGAGTTGCGATACATAGATGCGGCGATCGATTTGTCGCGTGGCAATATGTCCCAGGCGGCGCGCGTACTAGGCATTTCCCGATCGACGCTGTATAGCAGGCTCGAAGCATTGCGGCCCGGCACAGACAAATCCACATTCTAATTATCTACGCGCTGAACGCCTCTCTGCGCCCGGGAGGCGGCCAGCGCGATGCTACACTTCCCGCGTTTTGCGGCAATAGCGGAAATTACCATTCATGACGATGTACCTGGAACACTTCGGACTTCGCGAAGCACCATTCAAGATCACACCGCACACCGAGTTCTTTTTTGCCGGTGCTCATCGGGGCGAAACCCTCGAAGCCCTGATATACGCCATCACCAGCGGTGAGGGAATCGTAAAAGTGACCGGTGAAGTTGGCGCTGGCAAGACCATGTTGTGTCGTGTATTGATGGAACGGCTACCGGAATCGGTCGAAACCATTTATTTCGCCGTCCCTTCGTTGTCGCCAGATGAATTGCTTGCCACAGTGGCAGGTGACCTTGGCGTCGAGATGGATGGCGCAAATATCACCAAACTGATCCGCGCGCTTCAGGTCCGCTTGATCGAACTTTACGCGAACGGCAAGCGTGTCGTGGCGCTGATCGACGAAGCACATGCGATGCCGGTGGAAACCCTGGACCAGATTCGCTTGCTGTCCAATTTGGAGACAAGCCACGAAAAATTAATCCAGATTGTGCTGTTTGGCCAGCCTGAGCTGGACGAGCACCTTTCGATGCCAAACATTCGTCAACTGAAAGAGCGCATTACGCACAGCTTCTATCTGTTGCCCTTACCCGCGGGAGACATCAAGGACTATCTGAATTTTCGCTTGCGCGCAGCGGGCTATCACGGTCCTGACTTGTTCAGCACGGAGGCATTAAAACTCATCACCGAAGCCTCCGAAGGCCTTACAAGGCGAATCAACATCTATGCCGACAAGACCTTGCTCGCCGCCTTCGCGGGAGGCACGCATACCATCACGACAGATCACGTGCGCGCCGCAATCGCCGACACGCAGATCGTCATCCGCGGACAGAAGTTCAACCCGACGAAGCTGGGGCTCGCCATTGCCGCGTCGCTGCTGCTGGGCGCCGCGATTGGATTTGCGGTTAGCCAGTTTTCGAAGAGCTCGCCAACCTTATCACCCCCGTTTGCCGCCAACGTTACCGCTGACGCGGCGCTGGCAAGCAGAACGACGGGTCAAAATGAGACCGGGCAGCGAGAAGCTGTGATCACGCCGACGCCCGGTGTTGCTCCAGGCGTAAAACCGGTTGCCACCGCGATTCCGGCATCCATCGATAACCTGAATAAACCAGCGGACGCAGAATCGCTTAGTAAACGCATGGCCGCGGATATGGCACGTATTGCGACACTGCCTAAGAATCGTTACGCGATTCAATTAATGACTGCCGATCAACGCAACGATTCAGCCATTGATTCTTATTTGCGCACCGCCGGTCGTGAGCTCAGTCCGGAACTGCTAATGGTGTTTCCAACCGGCAGCACGGCCAACCCGCGTGTAAGCGTGCTGTATGGCAATTATGACGGGCCGTCAGAAGCGATTATCGGGCTAGGTCGCTTACCCGCCGGTGTAAACAAGTTTCGCCCGTACATCCGCTCTTTTGGCGCGGTCCAAGCGGATGCCAGATCCGCGACGCCTCTAGGCTCGCGACAATGACGCAGCTGTAATTACTTTCTTTCAGGTAAATTTTTAAACGACCGCCCAAGCCGTTGCTTTTATTAGAGAATTCTTCTATAACAGTCGCATGGTTACCGCAAAAGCGTTGATTCTGCATTCGGATGCTTTGGACGGAGCCCTACATAATAATGCCAACTACAAACTCGACTCGTGAGCACGGAAATTTCTAAACCATGGCGCCTTTGGGGTTCCACATGCTCGCGGGATTGACCGTTCGCGTCGCTTTACGTGCTTTCGCATGCGCGGGCTTAACGTCGGCCGTCGTTGCCTGCGGAACACTCCCGGTTGCGCGCACTGACGGGCACCTCAAGAACGACTCCCCAATTGAAAACGTAAAACCTGCCGGAGCCACGCCATCCTCCTCCTCCGTGCCGCAACCCGTTCGTCAAGTTCCGCTTCCGCCGCCGCCGGTGCCGCGTATCGAAGAAGTGAAATATTCCGTGACCGTCAACAATGTGCCGGTACAGGAATTATTGTTCGCCATCAGCCGCGATACCAAAGTCAACATCGATATCCACCCCGACATCAATGGGCGCGTGACGTTAAACGCGATTGACCAGACGCTCAAGCAAATCCTTACCCGAATATCGAAACAAGTCGATGTTCGCTGGGAGCTTGATGGTCCGAATATAGTGGTCAAGGCTGATTCGCCCTATTTGAAAATCTACAAGGTTGACTACGTCAATATGCAACGCGATTCGACGAGCTCCATCGGCGTGCAGACCCAAGTTGTTGGTCCAAGTACGGGCGCTGCTGGCGCTACAGGTGGTGCCGGCCAGAATAGTTCGATCGTGAAACTTGAAAACACGAGCAAGAACAAATTTTGGGAAACGCTTGGCAACAATGTAAAGGACATGCTGCGCGAGACCGACAAGCTGCTTCCAGAGGGTAGCTCGGAGACGTTTACACAGACACGCTCTCAGGGCGCCACCGCAAGTAATCGCCCGCAAACGGCGACGCAGCGCCGAATCAGTGGGCAAACTGGCCAACCCGCCCAAACCACGACCACTGGACCAGGCGTCGCAGAGCAAGTTGGGGCACAAGAGGCGGCGTCTCAAACGCTAACTTTTCGCGAAGCCGCATCTGTCATCATGAATGCTGAAACCGGTACGCTTGCGATTCGCGCCACGTCGCGACAGCATGAAATCGTTGGTGAATTCATACAACAGATCGGCGGTTCCTCGCAACGCCAAGTCTTGATAGAGGCCACCGTTGTCGAAGTCGTACTGAATGACAAATATCAATCAGGTGTTGATTGGTCGGCACTAGGTCTGCAGGGACTGGGGTACACGATCAGGCAGAGCTTTACGGGCGCCAATTTGCAAGAGTCACCTTTCTTTTCACTTTCATACCGTAACCCTGCCGCTGCAGCCGGGGGCGATATCAGCAGCACCATCAAGTTGCTCAATTCGTTCGGCAATACGCGGGTACTATCCAGCCCCAAAATCATGACGCTGAATAATCAAACAGCCGTTATGCGTGTTGTTGAAAACACGGTGTATTTCACAGTACAGTCGACGGTCACACCCGGCGCGGTCGCGGGCCAAGCGGCAATTGTTTCGTACAACACCACGCCAAATGTCGTGCCTGAGGGATTTATCATGAACGTCACTCCCCAGATCAGCGAGAACGACGTTATTAACCTCAGCGTTCGGCCAAGTGTGACGCGTATCACGGCGTATGTGAACGACCCCAATCCTGATCTGGGCAGAGCCGGCGTCATCAGCCGAGTGCCTCAAATCCAGACGCGTGAATTTGAAGCGATGATGCGCGTGGCAAGTGGGGAGACGGCCGTGCTGGGCGGATTGATGCAGGATTCTTTCCAGACCAATCGTGATGGATTGCCGATTTTGGCGCGCGTACCGGTGGTGGGTGATGCGGTCAGCTACCGAAACGACAGCGGAAAAAAAAGTGAACTGGTGGTATTCATCCGAGCGGTTGTAATCCGTGAAGCGAGTGTGAACGCCGATTTGGCGGACTATAAAAAATACCTGCCGAGCGCAAATTTTTTCAAAGACGCCAGTCCATCCTTCGACCCAAATAATCCTGGATTGCCACTCAATACCAATCCTTTCGTTCCAGAAAGCGAGTCAAGGAAGGCGCCATGAGCCTGCTTCTGGACGCGCTGCGTCGCGCGGAAGAAGCGCGGCGCGCCAAAGAAGCGAGCACCAACGCCACGCAAGCGGACCCCGTTTTTGTCGCGTCTGGCCCCTCACACATACATCCGCCGCCAGCATCACCATCGCGCGAACTTGCGCTCGATGAATCGACGTCGACCCCGCCCGTTGCGTCGGCGGAAAATGATTCCGCTGCAATAGCCCCCGTCAGAGCCTATAAAAGCGGACTGGCACTGGAGGAGTTCTCGGCCCCACCGATGGTTGAAACGGAAGCGCTCCGACTCTCCGTTCCGGAAAGCGTGCCATCCAGAATCGTCGCGGAGACCAAGACGCCGCGCGAGAGCACACAACGTGATGCAGTTCGAAACGTATTTGCCGTCAAACAGCCGCTGCCGACTTCAGAAGGCGGCGATAAGCGCAAATGGTTGATCCCCGCAGTAGTCGGCATCTTTATAGTGCTGGGAGCCGGTGGTTGGTACGTGTGGAATGAAATCAGCCGTGTTTCCGGTCCAGTCGTTGCTCGCACACCCGGCCCACCCAGCCCGTTGCCACCCGCCGCACCCGGCACCGGGCAATTTAGCAACAAACCCTCGCCGGTCCCGGAGACGATGGTGGCAAAGGTCGAGGAGATGCCGATACCACCGCTCCTGCCGCCACGTGCGGCTGACGCACCAGTGCCAACATTGCCAGCTTCATTCGCAACTGAGCGAACACTCTCCGAACGCGAAGCGCTCGCCAGAAAATTGAAGGACGCGCCTGTGGCCAGCGAGGCCGCGATCGGACTGAAACTCGCAAGGTCAAATGAGCCACCCCGGATCAATCCAGAATTGTCGATAGCCTACCAATCGCTCGC
>JACMOJ010000550.1 GCA_014378085.1 Burkholderiales bacterium
AAAAAGCGGCAAGACAGTTGCACCATCAAGGGAGACAAATTTGCTGTGTATGAAGGCACACCCACAGTTGCCCTTGCCCCCGGCGAATACGCCATCATGTACGGCGACCATTTTTATGATTTTGCGGTTGAACCGTGAGAAGGTTCATGCCTACCACGCGGTGCAAGAGCACCTCATCATTTGGCACACCAGATTGAACGCGATGAACACAACAGAACATGTGGTACAGAAACTGCGTTCGTTGCCACCACAGCGCTTGGTCGCAGTCGAAACGCTCGGAGACTACGCGCGCGCGGGCAATAAAATAAAGGGCAAAAATAATCAAAAAAATTGAAAGCGCCCAGGCACGCATTTTTTTGCGGCCTGAAAATATGCCGCTGGCCCTTTTAACGCCCTCACCGGTAATATGGCCATGAATCCGACACTCGCCCGCCGCCTGCGGCAATTGCTTCTCGCCACCGGCATCACTGCCCTTCTCTCCGCTTGTTCGGCCACGCGCCTGCTCAATATCTTCGTGTCCGAAAGCGGTTTTAAGGTCACGAACGATATTGCATATGGCAAATCCGCCCGCGAAAGGTTAGATGTTTACCGGCCCGTAGAGGCAACATCGACAACCGCGTTTAAACCGGTCGTGGTTTTCTTTTATGGTGGCGCATGGGATTCAGGCGACAAGGGCGGTTACTTGTTTGTTGCCGAAGCGTTAACTTCACGCGGCTACGTGGTCGTTGTTCCTAACTATCGCCTCTATCCCGAGATCACTTTCCCCGCGTACATGGATGACGCAGCGCTAGCCATGAAATGGACCTTCGACAATATCGCGCAACACGGCGGTGACCCAAATAATGTGTTTACGATGGGCCATTCCGCTGGGGCGCAATTGGCCGCGCTGGTGGCCTTTGATGCCACCTATCTAAACAAGGTTGGTGTCGACAAGTCACGCATTTGCGGTGTCATCAGCCTCGCCGGCCCAATGGATTTCCTGCCGTTGACCGAAGCGAAAATGGAGTTTATTTTTCCGCTGCCCGTTCGCGCGGCGTCCCAGCCGATTAACTACATCACCGGCAACGAGCCGCCCACGCTGCTGTTGCATGGCACCACCGATACGCGTGTGGGTATCCATAACAGCCGCAATCTTGCCACCCGCATCGCCGAGCGCGGCGGAACTGCCGAGGTGACTTTCTACCCGGAAATGGGCCACATTGGCATATTGCTCGCGCTAGCCGCGCCGCTTCGCGGCGGCAAGCCGGTGCTGGATCGGGTGGCGAAATTTATCGACGCGCAAGTGGCAGCCAAACGCCGGTAACGGCGTGGGCGGCGGGTGGCCGCACATTGGACCGCTAGTGTGTGAGCAAACCATCAGCAAATTTAATTGCCAGATAAATAGCACTTCCCGATGAAGAACGTCCTTTATCCACGGGCGTTTTCCACCTATTTAGGCTGAACTCGCCCGTCCACAAAGGACTTTGGCTGCGCGGACTTTACTTAAGGCCAGCCGCGACGATCGCTGCATATCGTTCGTTCATCGGTGCCGGAACGTCGACCACACGAATGCAGGCCGGTAGCGGATGGCGAAGCAAATCATCAATTTCTTTTAGCAGCAACGAACCCTGCCAGCGAAACAACGTGGTTGGCACACTCAGCAACTGATAGTGCTCCACCCGCTCGTGTTTGAAAGCCGCCATGTAAGCCTCTACGTAACGCGGCCCGACCAACAAATATTCGTTCATCGCGGCCTGCACTTCCGCTGCGGTCGGCTCGGTGGCGCGGAATTGGTGCGCTGGATTTTTTTCGTACCAAGGAAAATACTGCAACGACTGGCGACACATTTGCCACAGCTTCGGCAGATGTGAACCATCGGCAGCAGGCGTGATGTCGATAAAGTAACGTGCAAGAATCGCATCGCGTTCGGCGTCGCAAAAATGCGCCGCGTTGTCGAGCAACAAATGTGCAACGTCAGCCGGGTATGTATTGGCGTAGCCAAGCGCCAGCTGGGCGCCAGTCGCCGACCCGTACAACTTGAAACGCGGCCCGGCAACTTGTTGAAAAAACGAATGAAGTGCCGGCAGGTAATCGGCAATGGCTTGTGCAGGGGCTGCGAGCGGCTCTGACAATCCGTAGCCTGGTGTATCCAGTGCGATGACGTGTTGGGACGGCGGAAACATGGCCATCAGCGGCGCAAACATCGCTGAACTCTTTGGTGATGGATGTAGCAACACCAGCGGTACGCCAGCTCTGCCACCTTCCGCGCGATGTACCTCGCGGTAGTGGAGCTTCAGTCCGCCGAAGCTGCCAAATTTTTGATGAATCACGCGACGGCGCCCGCTGCATACGGTCCTGAGTTCACTTGCACCAATTGCTTGCCAGTGTGTGCACCGGCAAATAGCGCGACGAGCGCCTGCGGGAATTTTTCGATGCCCACTTCGATGTGTTCTGTCGGACGCATGTGTCCGGCTTTAATCCAACCGGCAATTTCGGTCGTGGCCGCCGGCCACTGCGGAAAAAAATCAAAGACAATGATGCCGCTCATGGTGGCTCGCGCCATGATGAGCTTCATGTAGTTGCGCGGACCCGCGTAGCCGCCTTCGTTGTACTGCGACAACGCCCCACACAGCACCACCCGCGCACCACGCGCGAGATTTAGCAACACGCCGTCGAGCATGTCACCGCCGACGTTGTCAAAGTACACATCAACACCTTGCGGGCACAATCGTTTCAACGCGACCGCCGCTGATTCGGATTTGTAATCAAACGCGCCGTCGAAACCCATCTCTTCGACCAGCCACCGACACTTCGCCGCACCCCCGGCACTGCCGATAACACGACAGCCTTTGAGTTTGGCAATTTGCCCGACCGTGGTGCCGACCGTGCCCGACGCCGCCGAGACAAACACTGTATTGCCTGCTACCGGCTTACCGCGCTCCAGCAAGCCGAAATAGGCGGTCATGCCCGGCATGCCCAACACACCGAGGTGCTGCGACAGCGGCCCCAATGAAAGATCACACCGCGACAGCCCCATGCCGATCTTGGCATTGGCGGGAATGTCGTAAATCACGTGCGACTGTGAATTCATCAGACCACTCACCACATCGCCAACCTGATATTCCGGGTGTACTGAATGGCTGATGCGCCCTGCCGCAAAACAGCGCACCGGCTCACCCAGCTTGGCGCCCGGCACATAGGTGTCAGCCGGGTTGAGCCAGTATCGAATCGCCGGATCGAGTGACAAATAGGATGTTTCAATCATTACCTGGCCCTCGGCTAGCGGCGGCAGCGTGGCGTGCAACACCGTCATGTCACTTTGTTTGACCATGCCAACGGGGAAGGCGGCAACGACGACTTGCGTACTGGTTACCGTGGCGGCTGTTGGCATAGTTGGTTTCGATGAGGGTGGTGAAATTATTTGTCCGGACAAATTCTACACGACGCGTGCTTCCGTCATGTCAGCGACCCCGTAAACTACCGCCTCCCGCACCAAACTTCTTTACTCACGCTGCGGCAATTCGCCGCGACGATTCGGAGATGTAGATGTTTAGCTTCAATCCACACGTTCAGAAAATACCGCTGTGGTCTCTCTACCGCGTATGCATTATTGCTTGCACCGCGCTGCTAGTGCTGCCCGCGACAGTGGCACACGCCACCACCGTCAGGTTGCAAACCACTCAGGGCGCAATTGATATCAACCTCTACGATACGGCGACACCAATCACCGTCGCCAATTTTCTCGCCTATGTGCGCAGTGGTGCCTATACCGATTCGTTGATTCACCGCAGTGTGCCGGGGTTTGTGATCCAAGGCGGCGGCTACACCTGGGTGGGGGGCAATACGTCGGTTGCAGATGTGGTGGCTAGGCCGCCAATCCAAAATGAATTCAGCGCATCACGCTCAAATTTGCGCGGCACCATCGCGATGGCCAAATTGGGCGGTGACCCAAATAGCGCCACCTCGCAATGGTTTATCAATCTCGCCAACAACGCGTCTATTCTCGACGGACAAAACGGTGGCTTCACCGTGTTCGGGCAAGTGGCCCCCGAAAGCATGGCGGTGGTTGACGCCATTGCGGCGCTTCCGATTGTGAATGTCGGCGGCGCGTTCAACGAGCTGCCGCTGACCAGCATACCGGCCAATGGTGCGGCGATTTTGAAAGCTAATTTATCATTGGTGCAGTCCGCGACCATCAAAAGTAGCAACGTCAAACCCGGCGTGATGGATATTGACGGCTTGGGCAAACATCAAATCGTTATTCGCAACGTCGCCAACGGCACCGCCGCAATGCGCGTGGGTCGCTTGGTGAACAACCAAATTCAATTCACGACACAAGATGATCCGGGGCCAAATTTTCGTTTGGTGGCGGCGATTGACCTTGACGGCAATGGCAAGTCCGACCTCGTTTTTTTGAACACCACACAAACGCCACTTACCGACGTGCGTATCTGGACTGACTTTCAACGAACAACCGAACGACTCTGGCGGCAGGTGAAACCGGTGTGGGACGTACAGGTAACCGGTGATCTTGATGGCGACGGTGCAGGCGACATCGTGTGGCGGTATTTGGCCGACGATCCACGCGATACCGGCGTGTCCTACATTTGGTTTTACAACAGCAGTAACGCGCCGGTGGTCCGTAAGCGCGGCGGCGCGCCGTTGAACTGGACCCTGATCGGCGCGGCGGATTTTGATGCAAACGGCGCAGCCGACATGGTGTACGTGAGCCCGGACAATCAGGTGCGGGTGTTGATGGCCACGCCGAATCGTACCTGCGCAAACTTGTCCGCAGGTGTGGTGCCTGCGGGCTTTCGGGCAATCAAGCTCGGCGACTTCAGCGGCAGTGGTCGCGCGGATTTGCTCATGCGTCATCCCACCACCGGGCAAACGTTATTGAAGACCATGAACGCAACAGGCCTATCACTGCCGAGCTTCACCGGTGATCCCGAAGACCCTAACGCGTCCTGCACTTCGTCGGCACTCACGCTTACCACCAGCGATTTGGGGCTGCTACCCAGCGACCCGACCTGGCAACTCTTCGCCACCGGCGATTTCGACGGCTACGGCATTGTCGATATCGCGTGGAGGCGGCCTGACGGCACGATCACGTTGTGGCTGCTCAACCGCAGCACCGATTTCACCGCGCCGACGATCATCGACAACGCCGGGACCGTGCCCGCCGGATTTACCGTGTTTCAATCGGGGCCAGCGGCGTCGAACTAAGCCGCATGTGATGCGCTGCGTTCGAGCCGCACCCACAAGCGTTGCGCCGTGCGATATCGCATTCCGCTCAGTGCCCACCAACCAGAATTCGGCCCTCGTCTGCGCGGGAGGGGAGGAAATTCTATTGAACAGCGAAACTTGTTTCAAACATTGGCACACTAACGCGAGAAGCCAAAACCGACCGTTTGACGGGCACTTCCGAGCAAAACTGCCTGAGGAAGCCCGCCGAATGGCACTTTTGTATTTCGGCGATAAAGCTGCTTCGCTATCCCCTCCGGCAGCGTGTTTCGCAACAAGAGGCCCAAGAAAATCGGCGCGGTTGACGCTGGCCAATCGGCGAGGTTTCGTCGATCCGGTGAATCCGCATTTTTGTGGCTTGATGATCTGATCGTAAATCAGCCGCCGTCGTGACCTAACCGATCCCCGCAGATTCAGAAGTAAACTGCGCACTTTAATTGAAACTTCCAGCGCCCATGAAAATTGACTTTGTCTCCGATATTGCTTGCCCATGGTGTGCGGTCGGCTTGAATGCCTTGGAAACCGCGCTGAAAAATATCGGCGACGATATCCCGGTGACCATTTATATGCAGCCCTTCGAGTTAAACCCAGACATGGGCACCGAAGGCGTGGATGCGGGCGAGTACCTCATGAAAAAATACGGCATGACGGCCGAACAACTGCAGGGTGCGCGGGACACGTTGCGCGAGCGCGGTGCGGCGGTGGGTTTTGCCTTTGGTGATCGCAGCCGCATCTGGAATACCTTTGACGCGCATCGCCTGTTGTTGTGGGCAGCCGATCAAGACACAACCACCGGGAAAGGGCAGCAACGCGCCCTGAAACACGCGTTACTGCGCGCCTACCACGGCGAAGGCCGCAATCCGGCTGACGCCACCGTCCTGCTGGAACTGGTGAAGGAAGTTGGTCTGGACGTCGCACTCGCGGGCAAGGTCATCGCCTCAGATTTGTACGCCAACGAAGTGCGCCAAGCCGAGCAGTTTTGGCAGGAAAACGGCATCAATGCGGTGCCATCGGTCATCATCAACGACCGCCACTTGATTCAGGGCGGGCAGCCAGCCGACGCGTTCGAGAATGCAATTCGCCGGATTGCCGCCGATGAGGCTGAGGCGGCCTATACGGGCGAAAACAAATAGGACCGGCGAAACCAAATCGGGCCGGCGAACCCACTAGGCAATCTGGGCTGACTTACGCCGATTCGTTCATGACCATGTTTTTGACTATTTCACCTGCACGAACGATGACACGCACGTTGTCGCCGTTGGCTGCTAATACCGAAATATCTTTCAACGGGTCGCCCTCGACCACCAGCAAATCTGCATAAGCACCCGGCTGGATGCACCCCAGCTTGCCTTCCAGCATCATCATCTCGGCGCTGACTGACGTTGCTTGGCGCAAAATTTCCAGTGGGGTAAATACTTCACTTCGCAGCACAAACTCGCGGCACTGTTGATCGTAGAGGCCGCCGAGCAGGTCGGTGCCAAAACACACTTTCACGTTGTTTTTGCGCATCTCGTGGAGTCCGGCGACGGCGCCCTTCCAGGCGATATTCATTTTCTCTTGGCTTTGTGCGGGGAAGCCCAGTTTGCGTCCCATTTTCACCAGTTGTTCGATAGTGATTATGGTCGGCACGATGTACGCGCCGCGCTCGGCCACAAACTTAGCGGTGTCTGAATCGATCAGCGTGCCGTGCTCAATGGTCCGCACGCCAAATTCCACACACCGACGAATTGCACTCGCCGGATGGCAGTGCGCCGAAACGTAGGTACGCCGCTCCATACATTCACCGACAATGGCGCGAATTTCATCTTCGCGATACTGATTCATCCAGATGGGATCAGTGGGGGATGCCACGCCGCCGGAGCCCATGATCTTGATGCAATGCGCGCCCTGCCGCAACTCTTCTCGCACCGCCTTCAAACATTCATCCACGCCATCGGCCACCACACACAATGCGTTGAAGACCCCACCGGAACATGCACACATCGCATGGTAGTTCGGACGCTCCTCAATTTGCCGAAAATCACCGTGGCCGCCCGTCATCGACAGCGCCTTGCCTGAGTAGAAAAAACGCGGCCCTTCAAACAGCTTGTCCGACATTGCCCGCTGCAAGCTGTAGTTGCCGCCGCCGACATCGCGCACCGTCGTAAAGCCGCATTTGAGCGCGTGCTGCAACATCCTTACCGCGTGGGTGGCACGATAGGTTTCGCCCAATTTTTCGATAGAGGCAACCGAAACGTCGCTCGCAAAAGCATGAATGTGCGCATCGATCATGCCGGGCATGAGTGTTCTGCCGGCAACATTGATCGTCACCGCATTTGGGGCCGCTTTGATCGGCTGGTGGGAGACTTCCTGTATCAGACCGTCAGCCACCAGCACGGACATGCCCTCCGCACAATCCGCGCTGACCCCGTCAAACACACGTGCATTGGTGAAGATAAGTGTTGGCATCGTGCGCGCTTCCTGGCTATTAATTTTATTGTGAAACTCGTTTAAAAACGGGCATCTTCAGTCGATTTTGCCTGAAAACGCTCGTCAATACTAGAGTTTGGCGAATCGTTCACCAACCGGTGACCAATAGGCGGCCGCCACAAT
>JACMOJ010000551.1 GCA_014378085.1 Burkholderiales bacterium
GCCAATACACCTCACAGCCGGGGGTGGCGCGCAATTGCGAGACATTAAGGTTGGCAAACAATTGCGGGTTTTTGTGCGCGTCAAAATACAGCTTGTCGTCCGGCAGATTAAAAATTTCGAGCTTGACGGCATTCGCCCTTTCATCCGGCGTCATGCGATAAACACGTTGACGATAAGACTTGGTCAAATCACCATCAAGCGATTGCTGAACGTAATAAACGTGTTTGCCGATGTTCGGCGCAACCACTGGGGCGAATATGTGATGGATGTGCGCGATTTTTTCGTCGGCCGGTTTGGTCTTGATATCGATTTGCTGCTGCCAGACCTGCTCGTTGTTATTCCATTCGCCGCCGAACCACTTGATGAAGCGATCAAAATCGGCGTTCAGGGTTGGCGCTGCGGCGCTCGGGGTGGCCACTGGCGCGGATGTTTGCGCGCAACCGGCAACGCTCATGCACGCCAATGCAAGCGCTGCAAATGGGATGTTTTTGGTGAAGATATCAGACCCTTAAAGTTGTCCGGACAAATTCTACACGACTTGATGTTTTCGTGGCTCCTGCGCTGGTTCGGGCGTCGCTATGTCGCCTTGCGCTGACTACGCACGATTCTTTAAATGCGAGGTAATTTCTGTTAGTTTTGATTCAATCCGTTGCAAGATGGCGAGGGTCGAATCTTGCGTGGCGGACGAGGCGGGGAAAGCAAATGCGCCGCCATGTTGTTTTAAGCGGTCACGCGCCGCCAATATTTTGTTGCGAAATTCTTGCGCGTCGATGATGCCGGTCAGTTCCATGTTGGCCGCTGCATTGTGGCTCGAGCCGGCGGTTTCAAATTTCAATGTGCTGAGATTGAAGTGTTTCAGAATCGGGCCCTCGATAAACGTCACGTCCTGAATGTTTTCCAGCGGAATCGTTTTCTCCACTTGCACCAGAATCCCTTTGCGAAAACGGATGGATTTGGCAGTCAGCTCACAATCGAGCCGATCAAAGTAATGCCGCGCCCACCAACTGCCGAGCCCCAAGAACCAGACGATCGCGACCGGAATGCCGATGAAGGTGACAATCATCGTGAAGCCGATGGTGATGACCAAGTAGGGCCGTATCAATGGATTGAACGACGCACGAAAAGACACGGGCTCGACGGCCGTGGTGGTGGTGGGGATGGGGATGGTGGGGATTGTGCTCATAAAAAATCCTTCAGCTGACGATGTCACTTCACGCACACATCGCAATCAGCGAGTTTGCGGGTGGGGCGGATGCGCAGAAACACGCGGTAGGCACGCTCCAAAAGCCACGGCAAGGGCGGGATGGATAACAAACGGCCGATGAGGCGAAAGCGAGGTAGCGCGCGCCACAGTGCGAGAAAACCGGCCGCACCGTGCGTGATTCCGGCAGCGGTGGCCACGTGAAATCGCGCCATCGCGGCTTGTCGCAAAACGCCGGTTGGTAACGCGGCGTCAGAACAGGTGGTGAGATCCACCCAACTGATGTTGTCGGCCCCCGGTTGGCGCTGATAGAAGCTAATTTCGCGTGAACAAATCGGGCAGCCGCCGTCGAAATACACAGTGGCCGCGGGTGTCGCGGGCGATGCCGGGGTTTGAGGATACGTTTCAGTTGTCATAAACGATATTTTGGCGCTCGGCGGCGTCTCACACAAGCTAAATTTGCCGACTCCGCAGGGCGGGAAGTGACTGTGCCGCGAATATAATTTGGGCATGAACATTCTCTTTCAGCTGTCGGGGTCGATTGCTTGTTACAAGGCGTGCAGCGTCATTTCGCAATTGGTGCAGGCCGGCCATGCGGTGCAGTGTGTTGCCAGCACATCCGCGAAACAATTTATTGGGCCGGCAACCATTGAAGGGCTCTCGCAGCGCGATTTGCTGACGGACACCTTTCAGCCCGGGCGCTGGATGGAGCACATTGCGCTCAATCGCTGGGCGGACCGTTCGATCATTTGCCCGGCGACGGCAAATCGACTCAACAAAATGGCCGCTGGTGTTGCCGATGATTTGATGGGAAATCTCTGGCTAACGCACGATTTCGCCAAGCCATTGTTTGTGGTGCCCGCCATGAACACCAAGATGTGGCAGCACCCGATCACGCAGGCGTCGGTGACCAAGTTGCAATCGCTTGGTGTGCGCATGCTAAGCCCAACGGCCGGCAATCTTGCTTGCGGCGATGTCGGCGACGGCAGATTGATGGAGCCGGAGGACATCCTGAAAGCCATCCTGACGTGAATGGCTCGAGTAGCGTGAAAGGGAAGAGGGTTTTAGTCACCAGCGGCGGAACACGCGAGCCCATCGACGGCGTTCGTGTGATGACCAACAGCAGCACCGGCGGCACCGGCGCGTACATCGCGGACACGTTTGTTAAAAACGGCGCGGATGTCGTTTTGTTGCGGGCCGAGGGTGCGGCAAAGCCGGTGGAGGCGCGGATTGTGCAGCGCACGTTTGTCACGGCTACCGACCTCGATATGCTTTGCCAACAAATACTGGGAAGCCAAGAGTTCGATCTGATCATTCATGCCGCAGCAGTGAGTGATTTTGTTGTTGAGAGTTTGGAAATTGATGGCGTTAAGCATGCCGCGCCGCTGACAAAAAAATTGCCGTCGACTTCTGCTTTGTCGCTTCATTTGCGCCCCGGCAAAAAAATTCTTCCGCACCTGAAAGACTACAGCCGCAATGGCGAAGTGCAATTGGTAGGTTTTAAGCTGTGCGATGGTGCAAGCGCCGCCGAGGCGCAGCAGGCGGTACACAATGTTCTGGCGTCGGGCGCTGATTGGGTGGTCCACAACGACCTTTCAACTATGCACCAACAACGCGCAATGGTCTGGTCAAAGGCGGGAAGTGCGGTGGTGTGTGCCACGTTAGAAGAGTTGGCGCGCCACCTTGTTGCGCTCGTCAGCGTGGCGGATCAGGGCGGATAACAGGCGATCGCGGTGCGGCGGTTGATGCTGCGCCGGCGCTACAACCGGCGCTACAACCGACGCCGTCAACAAAACATGGACAAACATCTCAACCAAGTCATTGAAGCCATTGCCGCCACCGCTCCCTCGCGTGACGGGGCCCCGCTGGTGGTTGGGTTGGCCGGAAGTGTGGCCGCCGGTAAGAGCACCTTGGCGGCGCGACTTGCCGAGGGCTGGCGCAATATGGGGCGCCGTGTCGAGGTGGTTTCAACCGACGGCTTTCTGTATCCGAACGACGTACTACAAGCGCGTGGCTTGCAACTGCGAAAGGGTTTCCCGGAAAGTTACGACAGCGCCGCGTTTACGGCGTTTCTGGATGTTGCGCGCGGAGGCGGCGTCGGTCGAGGTGGATCGTCAGGATTGTTCGTGCCGGTTTACTCGCATCAAACCTATGACGTTTCGCGTGAAACGCGTCGCGAGATTGCACCTTCCGATATTTTGGTGGTCGAAGGTATCAATGCGTTGCAGTCGGCGTTCACGGCGGGACGGTTAGATGTGCCGGTGTACCTTGATGCGGTGGAGGCGGATTTGTTCCACTGGTATTACGAACGGGGCTCGCGCCTGCGTGAGGCGGCGAAAACTGACCCAACTTCGTTCTTTGTGCGTTATTTGGGGCTGTCAGATGCCGAGTGGGACGCGCAGCTGCGGCTGTTTTGGAATGATATCAACCTGCCTAATTTACAGATGCACATTGCGCCAACCAAGATGTATGCCGATTACGTTTTTGAAAAAGCGCGAGACCACACACTTAGTGTTGTGCATGTGCCAAGAATCGCGCCGACTATCGAGCGGATCAATACGACGCTGTCGCGCGACGCTCATTAACCGAAGCTGCTGAAGAAAGAACCGGATGCAAATCCCAGATTTTGTGAAACGTAAAAAAGCCCGCGCGAAAATTTCTTGTGTGACGTGTTATGACTTTCCGTATGCCCAGCTGTTGGCGAAAACGGACATCGACTTTTTGCTTGTTGGGGACTCGGTGGCGATGGTGGTGCATGGTCACCCGAGTACCTTACAAGCGGATGTCGAGATGATGTGTTTACACACCAGCGCCGTGGCGCGTGGCGCGGCGGGCAAGTTTGTCGTGACTGATATGCCGTTTTTGGAACACCGTAAGGGTATCGCCGAAGCGGTCACGGCGGCGCAGCGGTTACTTCGCGCCGGTGCTAACGCGATCAAGATTGAGGGCGCGGAAGGCAATCTCGAAACCATCCGCAGTCTGGTGACGGCAGGTGTGCCGGTCATGGGACACGTTGGGCTAACGCCACAGTTTGTGAATGCGTTTGGCGGTTTTAAGGTGCAGGGCCGTGAGTCCGCTGCGGCGGCACAAATCGTGGCGGACGCCAAGGCGCTTGAGCAGGCGGGTGTTTTTGCGATAGTTGCCGAAGGGGTGCCGGCGTCGCTGGGCAAATTGATTGCAGAATCCGTGTCGGTGCCAATCATCGGTATTGGCGCCGGGGTGGAGGTGGATGGTCAGGTGTTGGTGTTGCAAGACATGCTCGGCCTCACCCCTAAGATTCCGCGTTTTGTGCGTGTATTTGCCGACGTCGCGGCGGTGTCACTGGAGGGGCTCAATGCGTTTGATGCCGCGGTGAAAGCCGGCACGTTTCCCACTGCGGCAGAAAGTTACCTGTAGTCATGACCATTACCGTATTTCGCTCGGTGGCTGAATGGCGTGTGATCAAACCGTCTGGCGATACTATTGGTGTGGTGCCGACGATGGGGGCGTTACACGCTGGCCACATCTCGCTCGTTGAGCGCGCGCTTCAAGATAATCAGCACGTCGTCGCGACCATTTATGTGAACCCCACGCAGTTCAACAGCGCGAGTGATCTCGCCGCGTATCCGCAAACCTTCGACGAAGACTGCGCCATGCTGCAACAAGCCGGGTGTCACTTTGTGTTCGCCCCCACCTATGAGACCTTGTACCCCGACAAGTATCGTTATCGGATCAATGAATCGGAGATAAGCAAAGTGCTTGAGGGGGAATTTCGGGCCGGACACTTTGATGGCATGCTGACCGTGGTCTTGAAGTTGCTTAATATTGTTGGTGCCGATGTCGCTTATTTCGGTGAGAAAGATTTTCAGCAGCTATTGTTGGTCCGTGAAATGCTCCATGCGTTTCAACACGCCACCCGGATTGTTACCTGTCCAACCATGCGCGAATCCGATGGGGTTGCGATGAGCAGCCGCAACCGTCGGTTGAATGGGGCACAACGCGCGCTTGCCGCTGAATGGTCTAGCACGCTGGCAGATCTGACACTCGCATGTGATGATGTGCGCGTGCGTCTCGAAGCGCTTGGGTTTCGTGTGGATTACATTGAAGAACGCTGGGGGCGACGCCTTGGTGCGGTTCACACCCCGGCAATTGATGGTGGCGCCGAGATTCGTTTAATCGATAACGTTGCGCTGGCTGTCTAACCTACGACTTCACCTGAAAGTCGGCGAGTGTCGGGCCGCCCTTTTCCAGCGCGCGCGGATAGGCGGGCCGCGACTCCATCCGTTTTTTGAAGTCACGTAGCTTGGGGTAGTGTTTGCCCTTGGCAACACGCGAGAGCGCGGCATCCACCGCAAAACTCATCTGAAAATCTGCCATGGAAAGATTTTCACCGGAGAACCAAGTGTGTTCAGCAAGATGCGCTTCCATAAAGGCCAGGGCGGTATCGAGATTGGGGTCGATTAATTTGCTGATGACAGCGTCTGAAATACCGCGTGCAATCGGCCGCACAAAAAATGGCATGGGTTGTGTGGGAATGGTGGCAAACACCAGCTTCATCACCAACCAATTCATCAGTGAGCCTTCTGCATAGTGCATCCAGAAGCGGCACTGGCGGTGCTCATCGGTGCCGACCGCTGGCTGCAGATTTGCCAGATCGCCCTTTGCTTTTGCGCCATAGGTTTCCACCAAATATTCGATGATCGCGCCAGACTCAGCGACCACTTCGCCCTCATCAACAATGACCGGCGACTTGCCGAGCGGATGTATCTTCTTCAGTTCCGGTGGCGCAAGGCGCGTTTTGGCGTCGCGTTTGTAGATCTTTAGCTCGTAGGGCACGCCTAGCTCTTCGAGCAACCAGAGAATGCGTTGGGAACGGGAATTTTCGAGGTGGTGAACAGTAATCATGTTGGGCAGCTTTTCGGGAAACGATTCACAGGGACGCTCATGCTGCCTGTTGGGAACACCGTTGGCAAGCGGATGCCAAACATAGCGCGGACGCCGTGCCAAACACCGGGCGAAAAAAGGTAAGCGCAAGTTAGCGTGGGACCTACGATCACAAGAAGATAATTGTCCAGATCGATCTCGAAATTGACTGTTGAATCTGCCGCGCTACAATATTCGTCTTGAACACAATATTGTGCAGTGAACGCAGGGAGAAAACTCGCCAGCATGAGTCAAGTGTCTGCACTTACGGCGAAATGCGGCGGTTGCCATGGACAATCTGCGGAAGCCGCGCGTGCAACTTATTAGACCGACTGCACTCCATCTGCCCAGCTATGTCAGCGCATTAGAGCGGGGCTGGTCGCCCGACAGCGGGAGGCTTGAAGCCGCTGGTGAGGAACTTAAGCGCATCAAGACCGATGCCCGATTGTTTGTCTCTGGGATGGAAGATCGGGAAGGAATTGGTCCAGCAATCACCCTGCCAGATGGGTCGATGGTGGATCGGCTGCCGGGCTTTCACCGATGGATGTGGGATGGGGAATTTTGCGGGACGATTGGCCTCAGGTGGCAAGCGGGAACATCAGAACTTCCGCCTCATTGCCTAGGGCACATTGGCTATTCAGTGGTTCCGTGGAAACGCCAACTTGGTTACGCAACCTTGGCGCTTGCGCTTCTGTTGCCTGAAGCGAAGTTAGTCGGATTAGCCTATGTCGAAATCACCACCGATCTTGACAATCATGTTTCACAGCGCGTGATACTTGCCAATGGTGGTGTACAGGCCGAGCAATTCACCAAGCTGCCGCAGTACGGCGGCAAGCAGGGGCTGCGATTTCGAATTCATTTACCTTGACTGACCGGTCGAACCCGGTGTCAGTCGCAGCGCTTCGCAAGTTCGCTCTGACGTTAAGTTTTGATCCTGCGGCTGAAAACTCTGTAAACGTAGCCCACTCTACCAATTGCGATGTCTGCTTTCGAGAAAATCGAATGACCGCTCTGAGTGGCGGTTCCCGCTTCCGCAAATCGACATTCCCTGCGCCAAATTTCAGACTGGATTGGAGAAACCAGCGCGGTTCGATGAGCGAAGAATCCAATAGATAGCCAGAACAATTTGCTCGTCACGGCCCAGGGGATTACACATAATATTCCGGATACCCAAAAAAACCCCGCGGCCAGCGCGGGGTTTTGTGTGTTGCTCGTCGCTGCGTTTTTAGAAGTTCGCCTTGAACTGCGCACCCCAGAAACGTGGCTCGTTGATGAAGCCGGTCAGGTTGTTGAAGTCGATACCACCCACCATACGAATTTGGTTGGTGATGTTGCGACCGTAAATCGCCGCTTCGTATTTGCCGTCCGCCCACTTGTAACCAAAGCGGAGCCCTGTTTCGGTCAGTGCCTTACCGGTGAACTCGCGTGACTCGTAGAGGAAGAAATTGATCTTGCTACGGTAGGCCATGTCGGTATACACAAAATACTCGCCACCGGCAGTTGGGAACGAATAACGCAGTGTCACGTTGGCAACGTACTTTGGTGCCTGTGGCAGCGGGTTGCCGTTGATGGAGAAGGTACCCGGACGACCGACTGCTGGAGGATCCAATACCGTGCATGGTGCGCCGCAAGCCTGGATGGCGAGCTTGCCGTCTTTGATCTTGGTGTCGTTCAGGCTGCCGCTGACGGTGAGTAACAAGGTGTCGGTCAGATACGCTTGGAGATCAAGTTCAGCACCGCTACCGCTGGTCTTTGCTGCGTTGAGCAAGCGGTTGAAGTTGGTCGCTCCACCGACTGCGGTGATTTGCTGGTCTTTGACTTCATACGAGAATACGTTTGCGGCGATACGAGCGCGTTTGTTGAACAGGTCGGTCTTGATACCTGCCTCAACTGACGTCACTTTTTCCGAGTTGGCAACCGACAATTGATCACCGAACAACAGACGACCCTGAATCGATGGCGCACGGAAGCCCGTAGCGACACGCGCGTAAACGTTCGTGTCAGCCGAAAGCTTGAACGTGCCGGCAACATCACCGCTCACGTTAGACGCGGAGGTGTTGGTGGTTCTACGGCCGATAAACGTTGGCGAGAACGGTGGAGCGATTAGTCGATCCGCGTAGAAATCTTTTTTGTCGTTGGTGTAACGCATGCCAACACGCAAATTGAACGCGCTGGTGAGGTCGGTATTCACCGAGCCGAACACCGCATACGCTTTGTTCTTCTGGTTTTGTTTCGCGAAACCGTTGCGCGGGTTACCGGGGGCCAGCGAGTCGTAGTTGATGCTGTCAATATCGATTTCTTCATCGAAGTAGTACGCACCAATCAACCACTTTAAGCCTTTGCCTTTGGATTCAAGACGGAATTCCTGCGTAAGTTGACGATGGTTTGGCAAGCCGTCGGCTGACTCTGCGGTAAACGGAATGACGCCCGGCGTGCTACCACCCGGCATAAAGACCGCGCTAAAGCCACCGTCGATGTCGCCGCGTGAGAATGAGCTGACTCTTTCTAGGCCGGTGATGGAGTGCAGCGTGGTGTTGGCGAATTCCCACTTCAAGCGCATGCTGCCGCCGTTGTTGGTCACGTCCTGCTGGTTGCGGCCGTCGTAAAACACTTTGGCCGGATCGAAATTGGCGACAAAGTCGTTGGTGCCCGGCTTGATGATGTTGGCGCGGAACACGCGGGCAGAGCCGCTCAAATCGCGGTTATGAAAATTAAACAATGCGCTGAACGATTCGCTTGGCTTGTAGAGCGTTTGCAAACGGAACGCGTTGTCACGATAACCCTCAAGGCGACCGGTTGGGCCCGGGCGCTGGTTGATCACCCAGCCGTCACGCCCTTGTAGTTGTGTTGAGAGACGAATTGCCACTTCTTTGTTGAGTGGAATATTCAATGCACCTTCCAGATTGGAGGTGTTGAATTTGCCGTAGCTTAGGTTTACAAAACCTTCATTGGCAAAGCGCGGTTTGGCCGATTCGAATTTGATGACACCTGCGGGTGAGTTACGGCCGAACAGCGTGCCTTGCGGCCCGCGCAAGACTTCGATTTGTTCTAGGTCAAAAATTGGGAAGCCTTTGAGAATCGGATTCTCTTGCACGACGTCGTCATAGACCAACGAGACGGGTTGCGACGCATTCAGATCGAAGTCGCCATTGCCGAGGCCGCGAATGTAGAAACGCGGGAAGGCGCGACCAAACGACGACTCGATGTTGAGGCTGGGCACACGTGCTGCCAACATACGGATATCTTGGCCGCCTGAATTGATGGCATCGAGCGTGTCGCCTTTTAATGCGCTCACTGACGACGGAACGTCTTTGATGTTTTCCGCGCGGCGCTCGGCTGTCACGGTGATGGTTTCTAGTTTGCCGGCCTCGGCCTTCTCGGTGGGTTTGGTGGCTTGCGCGAAGGCAACGTTTAGCGAAAGGGCAGCGGCAGCGGATACGGCGGCAGCGACGCTGAAACTTAACCGGGATGGTCGTGGTGTGCTCTGAATGGCACGCTTAGCGGATGGCATGTTGGTTCCTAGGGAAATTGCGACGTGGTGAGTGAGGGGTAGTGCTGAGAGTGCTGAGAGTGCTGAAAGTGTGAAAAGTGTTGAGAGTGTTGAGGGTGTCGAGGGTGGGGCGGAAAATAGCTGAACAATCCGAGACGGGATGCCGCGCATTTTTTTAACTGCGCTTGTTAAATGTGACTGGCGCAATTTTAATGTGCACCTGCAGCAAAGTGTCTGTTTTTCGCACAAAATGTGACGGTTGTGCGGCGCAAATACAACGTCTGAGGTGGTGGCGGCGAAGTCTGCAAAAATGGCGCGGTTGTCGACGACCCGACAGGGCTTGTTTCTCGGCTCGCCAGGCCACGCGCGACGTCTTTGACATAAAACATTGTTTTGAAAGATGAAAGAAATATGACAACTTTCTCCATGCGATCTGCCGCGATGGCCGGTCTGCTCCCACTTATGCTGCTGTTGTCCGCTGCGCTCGCGCAGACTTTGCCATCCTTAGCCCCCGCCACGCCAGCGGCCAAAGTGTTTCAGAGTTATGCAGAAATTCTTGCCGCTGCGCCGGCCGACGCTTGGCGGTCTCCCGATCTGCAAAACGTGATCTACGTCGAACTCGCGAGCGGCCGGGTAGTGTTGGAACTCGCCCCGAATGTCGCTCCGAACCATGTCGCGAACATCCGAGCGCTCATCCGTGAACAATACTTCGACGGCCTGCCGATTAAGCGATCGCAAGACAACTATGTTGTGCAGTGGGGTACGCCGGACGGGCAACAACCGCGTGTAAAAAAAGCTGCAAAGTCCAATCTACAGCCAGAGTTTGTGCGAAAACTTTCTGCCCGTGATTTCAGCGCGTTTGCCTTCGACCGGTTGCCGGACGTTGATGGGTACGCTGCACAAGTAGGCTTTGCCAGCGGTTTTCACGCCGGACGCGACCCCAAGTTATCCGAGGTGTGGCTCACGCATTGTTATGGCGCTGTCGGTGTCGGGCGGGGTAACGCACTCGATTCGGCTGCCGGTGAAGAGCTGTATGTGGTGACGGGTCACGCACCGCGTCATCTCGATAAAAACATCACCTTAGTCGGGCGGGTTTTGCAGGGCATGTCGCTGTTGTCGTCGTTGCCCCGTGGCACAAAGCCGCTCGGGTTTTATGAAAATCCTAGCCAGTACACGCTGATCAAGTCGGTCCGCGTGGCGGCAGATGTTGCGCCATCAGAGCGTACCAATTTAGAGGTGATTCGCACCGACACGCCCGTGTTTCAACGGGCGGTTGAGGCGCTGCGGAATCGCGGTGGGGATTGGTTCAAGGTTCCCGCCGGTCACGTAGAGCTTTGCAATGTGCCGATTGCCGTGCGGGTGCCGCCGCTGGCGGCTATGAAGTAACCAGTACGATTTTGCCAACAACTTTGCGTTCCATCATATCGTTTAGCGCGGTCGCGGCTTGTTCCAGCGGATAGGTCGCAGAGATCAACGGCTTGAGCTGGCCGGACTTGAGCAATACAAACAGCTCTTGCATGTTACGGGCAAACGCGGCGGGTTCGGTCTTCACAAAGGCACCCCAAAACACACCAACAATCGAGGCACCCTTTAGTAGTGTCAGGTTGAGTGCAATTTTGGGGATGTCGCCGGTGGCAAAGCCCACGACCAGGTGGCGGCCCTTCCATGCGAGGCTGCGGATTGCCGCTTCGCTGTAGGGTCCGCCGACCGGGTCGTAAACCACGTCCACACCACGTTTGTTGGTGAGGGCGTTGATTCGTTCGCGTAAATCCTCGGTCGTGTAGTTAATCACCTCGTCCGCGCCATGCTCTTTGCAAATTGCGAGTTTTTCGTCGCTCGATGCGGCTGCGATGACGCGCGCGCCCATTGTTTTGCCAATTTCACAAGCGGCCAAGCCCACCCCACCAGCGGCGCCGAGCACCAGCAATGTCTCGCCTGCCTGCAGCTGCGCCCGATCCTTAAGTGCGTGATGAGAAGTGCCGTAGGCGAGTACAAACGAGGCGGCAAGTGGGAACGGCGTGCCCGCAGGAATCGGCATGACCTGTGTTGCCACGCAGCCGACTTCTTCGGCGAATCCACCCCAGCCAATAAATGCGATCACGGCGTCGCCAACGCGAACGTTCTCCACGCCGCTGCCGATCGCGGTAACCACACCTGCGACTTCGCCACCAGGTGAGAATGGAAAATCTGGCTTGAACTGGTACTTGCCTTGCACAATTAAAGTGTCGGGAAAGTTGACGCCACATGCCTTCACCGCAACCACCACCCCGCCCGCCGCTGGCGTCAACGGGGCGACGTCCTCGATGACGAGTGAAGCGGGTAATCCCCATGACTTACAAAGTACGGCTTTCATGAATTCTGTCTCCGTGGTTGGACGTATGTTTGGTGGCCAATGCTAAATCGCGTGATAAAACAAGTCGTTGGCATTATGCGTTGGAGCGTAGCATCCCACTAGTTGGGAACCCCCGCATCTCAGCATCTCAGCATCTCCGCATCTCAGTACCGAAGCCCCCCACCAACATTGAGGAACAAAACATGATCAAACGATTCATTCGCCAGTTTGCCGCTGTCGCCGCAGTGACGTTGCTCGCGCTTGGCGGCATCGGCAGCACCATCGCGGCCGGAATCGACACCACCCCCACCATCAACGCCGAGGATAAGAATTTCGAAAAAGGCAATAAAGCGATCGAGGCCAAGAAGTGGAACGACGCCATTGAGGCGTTCAAAAAAGTCGTTTCTGACAATGCGGAAAATGCAGACGCGCACAACTATCTGGGTTATGCCTATCGCTGGACGAACAAAATGGATGATTCGTTTAGGCACTACAACATTGCGCTGAAACTTTCACCCAATCATCGCGGTGCACATGAGTACATCGGTGTAGCGTATTTGAAAGTGAACCAGCCGGAGAAAGCCAAAGAGCATTTGGCAAAGCTGGAGAAAATCTGCGGCAAGAAGTGTGACGAGTACGAGGATCTTGCAAAAGCGCTCGCCGCCTACCAGCCAGTGAAGAAATAGAAAACCAGAAAAAATATAAAAGTCTAGGAAAGACGGGCTTATCGGAAGCAAACTGGCTGGAAACAGCCGCCAAATATAGAGTTTATTCCCTCTTGACGGTTTTCTAAATGCGAACTATTCTTATTTGGGTGCCGAAGTGGTTCGGCCGCAATTACGGATATGAGGGGTTTATGCATTATTTGGACGTTGAGGGCAGTGCCGGTGCCGATCCGCATGCCGTGTTGGGCGCGACACTTTGCATGATGAGTTGCAGCATGCAGTCTGGCTGCAAGATCTATTTGCGTCGAATTGTCGACAATCTCGAATGGCTCGCCGCCGTGCAAGCGCTCGACATGGACTTTCGGCGATTGTGTCGGCGGTTGGCCGTGCACTGGGATGCGGTGGTCGAGCAAGATCGACAAGCGTCCGATAGCCTCGCGCCGATCGGTCGCGCCCTTCACTGAGTCGCTGAAGCAAGTTATTGCGCATCGGGCTGCCAGGGGTAGACGCTTGTGCTGCGTGTATTTAATCCAACAGGAACACCAATCACACCGCCGCGCAATCCCGACGCTTATAAGTTATTCCGCATCGGGCTGTAGGGCTGGCTGCGCGGCGTCAAACGCCGACAGTGTCATCGCGTGGTGGTAGATGCCCATGATGATCGGAAACGCATCCAACGAGCAAGCAAAGCGGTTTGCATTGGTCACTTGGGGAATAAGACAAATATCGGCGAGGGTTGGCCTACCACCGACACAAAATGGGCTAGCGTTGTTGCGTTTAGCCAGAATGCTTTCGAGGGCGCTCAATCCTTCGTGAATCCACCTGCAGTACCAGTGTGTTTTGGCGGCGTCGCTAAGTTTTAACTCGTTGCCTAGATAACCCAAAATCCGCGTGTTGTTCAGCGGATGAATGTCGCAGGCGATCAATTGCGCGATCTGACGCACCGTCGCACGCGCTTCGATGTTGTCTGGCAACAGTGGCGGATTCGGGTATTTCTCATCGAGATACTCAATTATCGCCAATGACTGTGAAAGCGCAAAATCGCCGTCGATCAGAAACGGCACAAAGCCCTGCGGGTTCAGCGCTTTATAGTCTGCGGCGCGCTGCTCTCCTTTTGCGAGATGTACGGATCGCCGTTCAGGCTGTAGGCCTTTCAGGTTGAGTGCGATACGTAAACGATAGGAGGCCGAGGAGCGGAAGTAGTCGTAGACAATCATGGCGTTGTCATGTGGGTCTTTATAATGAAGGCGTGAAGTATAGCGAGCCTAAACTTGAGACCTTGCCGCGCAATGTGTCGCCATTAACGAGAGATCGGCTGGCCCGCTGGGTCGCGAGCAGCGCGGCGATTGCGGCTTCCGGCGACGATCGTTTCGCTGACGACGGTGAGACACTGCTGATGGTGCCGCGAGATCGTCCGTTGAAGCCGGCATCGGTACTGGTTCTGATTGTCAATCACGCTGTGCCGACCGTGGTTTTCACCCAGCGTACAACCCATCTTACCGACCACGCCGGGCAGATCAGTTTTCCCGGTGGTCGTGTTGAGCCAGGCGATATCAACGCTGCGGCGACCGCGCTGCGCGAGGCTGAAGAGGAGATGGGTATAGATCAGCGTGGTATTGAAATCATCGGTGAACTACCGCACTACACAACCGGTACGGGTTATCGCGTTACGCCGGTGGTGGGCTGGTCCGAAGCGTCACTCACTTATCAGCCCGACCCGTCCGAAGTTGAAGAGGTGTTTGAGGTGCCCGCACCGTTTCTGCTTGATCCGGTTAATCATCGGCAGGAATCAGCGATGTATAAAGGACGTATGCGCAGCTACTTCGCCATTCCTTATGGCCCGCGCTACATCTGGGGCGCGACCGCTGGCATGTTGATTACCTTTTCGCGAGTTGCGGCGCACGCGGAAGGCTGGGCAATGCTGCCGCCGCTGACGATGGCGCCAGATTCGGCCTGACCCTGACTTAGAGTTTGTGTGAACCAATCATCAGCCGTTCGTACTGATCATATTTTTCATCAATCGCGCCTTCTTCTCCGGGCGAGCGCTTCACCGTGATCCAAACCTCACTTGGGAATGTTGCGGCAGTCTCTGCGGTGTAGTCGATCTCTTCCTCTGCAACCGCGCGCGCGGTCTCGTAGTCCGGGGCTTTCCAATCAAACAGTAAATGCTGGGCGAGCTGATCCTTGAAGATTTCGAGGTCGGCGTCGGTGACATCAATGACTTCGGCTAATGTGACGCGTGCTCGGCGAGTGATCGACAAAAAGGATTCGTCGCAATAACAGCGCGGATTACAGCGATATCCCTCGGCTAAGTTGCAAACGGTGAAGCCGCCGGTACACACCCATTCGTCTTCATCACAGGCGCCACTTGTTTTATAAAGTTCTGCGTCAGAGTCATCGAGACGTACTGCTTTTAGAAACTTCGGCATGGCTATTTGTCGGGGCGTTTGTTGGGGTTATTTGTTAGGGCGTTTGTTAAGGCTATTTGTCGGGGCTATTTGGTGGGGCTATTTGGTGGGGCGTTTGTCGGCCCCGGTTTGTCGTGGCCTGTTTGGCGTGGCCTGCTTGGCGTGGCGGATGGGA
>JACMOJ010000552.1 GCA_014378085.1 Burkholderiales bacterium
ACGTGCATGATGCCGTTTGCATCGATATCAAACGTCACCTCGATCTGCGGCTGGCCACGGCGTGACGGTGGGATGCCTTCAAGATTGAATTGGCCCAGCGACTTATTACCGGTCGCCAATTCGCGCTCACCTTGCAGTACGTGGATGGTGACGGCAGATTGATTGTCGTCGGCGGTCGAGAACACCTGTGCCGCCTTGGTCGGAACGGTGGTGTTTTTCTTAATCAGCTTGGTGGAAACACCGCCGAGCGTTTCAATGCCGAGTGATAGTGGGGTCACGTCAAGCAACAGCACGTCTTTCACGTCGCCCTTCAATACGCCACCCTGAATAGCTGCACCAACAGCAACCGCTTCGTCTGGATTTACGTCCTTGCGCGGCTCTTTGCCAAAAATCTCCTTGACCTTCTCTTGTACTTTCGGCATGCGGGTCTGACCGCCAACGAGGATGACGTCGGAGATGTCGTCAATTTTCACGCCTGCATCTTTGATGGCGATGCGGCATGGCTCGATGGTGCGCTCGATCAATTCGTCGACCAGTGATTCAAATTTTGCGCGCGTAATTTTGACCAACAAGTGTTTCGGACCAGTCGCATCAGCAGTCACGTAGGGCAAATTGACTTCGGTTTGTGACGCCGATGAGAGTTCAATTTTGGCTTTCTCAGCAGCCTCTTTCAGGCGCTGCAATGCCAGCACGTCTTTCCTGAGGTCGATGCCTTGTTCTTTCTTGAATTCATCACACAGATAGTCCATCAGGCGCTGGTCGAAGTCTTCACCGCCGAGGAACGTATCACCGTTGGTGGATAACACTTCAAACTGGTGCTCACCGTCAACGGAGGCGATTTCAATGATCGAAACGTCGAACGTTCCGCCACCTAGGTCGTACACCGCGATCTTGCGATCACCTTCCTTTTTGTCCATACCGAAGGCGAGTGCTGCTGCGGTGGGCTCGTTGATGATGCGCTTTACATCAAGACCTGCGATTCGGCCGGCGTCTTTAGTCGCTTGGCGTTGCGCGTCATTGAAGTAAGCCGGTACCGTGATAACCGCTTCGGTGACTTCTTCACCGAGGTAGTCCTCGGCGGTTTTCTTCATCTTGCGCAGCACTTCGGATGACACCTGCGGCGGCGCGATACGTTTGCCGCGCACTTCCACCCATGCGTCGCCGTTGTCGTTTTTCACGATGGCATACGGCATCATGTTGATGTCCTTCTGCACTTCTTTTTCTTCGAAGCGACGGCCGATTAAGCGCTTGACCGCGTAAAGCGTGTTCTTTGGATTCGTCACCGCTTGGCGCTTGGCCGATGCGCCAACCAGCACTTCGCCGTCTTCCTGATAGGCAACAATCGATGGTGTGGTGCGCGCGCCTTCGGCGTTCTCGATCACCTTCGGTTGGCCAGCTTCCATGATGGCGACACACGAGTTTGTGGTGCCCAAATCAATGCCAATAATTTTTCCCATGATCATTTCCCTTTAATGCGAGTTTTCGATGTAATTTATGTGGGGCTGGTGTCGCGCGGTTCAAGTGTTTTTGTGAACGAGTGAACGAGTGAATAAATGAATAAGTGCACTAACGAATTGCGATGATGTGCGGCATCGGTACCGGGGTCGTTCACCCATTCACCTGTTCACAAAATTAATTCGCTTTCGACACCGCCACCAATGCCGGGCGCAGCACACGCTCGTGCAGTGTGTAACCTTTTTGCATGACCGATACCACCGTGTTGGGCTCTTGCGCCGACTCGACTGCGGCGAGGGACTGGTGCCGCGACGGGTCAAATTTCTGGCCGAGCGGATCGACTTCTTGGATCGAAAATTTTTCAAATACAGAGGACAGCTGCCGAGCGGTCAGTTCGACGCCCTGTTTGTACGCGTCAACAGACGGACTTTCGACCTGCAGCGCGGCGTCCAGGCTGTCTTTGACTGCCAGCAGCGCATCAGCGATTTTCTCCACGCCATACTTTTGCGCTTTCAGCACGTCCTCGGCGGAACGCCGTCGGATGTTTTCCGTCTCGGCCTTAGCGCGCAGCCATTCATCTTTCGCGGTGGTCGCGGCCGCCTCGGCAGTCGCTAACTTAATAGCGAAATCAGCAGCGGGGTCAATTGCGCCGGCTGATGCTTCGTTTTGGTCTGTTTGCGCTTGTGAACTCTGCTCATGCGCATTTTCTGATGTTTGTGTCATTCCCAATTCCCTGAAAAATCAAAGTCATGCGGGAGATTGGGGTAATCAAATTGTTTTCAAGCGGATATCACGATAAAACCGCAACATATTTTGGCGGTTCAGTCGGTAAGTAGCGAGATCCTTGTTTTTCACGCCTTTTAACGTTTTGGATCATCGCTAACGAGCCAATTAACGAGCAGCGTGATCACGGAATACATCAACGAGCCGATAAAAGCCGCCATGAAGCCGGTGACAGTAAACCCTTTCACGACTTCGGCAACCAGCCAAAACAGCAGGGCATTGATGACAAAAATGAACAGTCCCATCGTCAACAACGTCACAGGCAGCGTGAGCAGGATGAGGATAGGGCGGATGACGGCGTTGACCAAGCCGAGAACCAAGGCGGCCACAAAGGCCGCAAAAATGCCCTCAACATTGACGCCGGAATAGAGATATGCCACAGCGAGTAGGGCAAGCGCATTTATGCACCAGCGGACGAGAATTTTCATGTAATTGGGCCTGAGTGAGATAGTGGCGGCATAGGAATGATAACGCGCCCTGCCTTGCGGAAGGCTTCCCTATCCAAACTCCCCGAATGGTGGCGCACTAATATTTTGAAAACGCCGATGTAATCAGTAAAATCGTCTATTGGCGGGGAGTTTCAGCGCTTATTGGTTGAGACTGCCCGTCAGTAAAGGGGTTTTACACGACGGCCGTCTTTCATTCACTCAACGCTCGTCGTTAGCGTTGCGCCCCGTCCAGCGTGCGGAGACGCTAAAAGCAACATAACCGCTGTCCGCGCTCGCAGCCTTCCGCTACACTTCTGTTCGTAAACCTTTAGCCACTTTAGCTATTTTAGGCAGGCCACTTCAGCACATGTCAAAAAACACGAAGCTCATCAACGAGCTCAGAGAGACGCTAGCGAAGGATTTTGCCAAACGTTTGGTCGAGGCCGTCCCACTCGTCTCGACCGCGCTGTTTGAGAGCGCAAACCAGACCGACGACGCCGATATGAAGCGCGCCATTCTCGGTGCCCGCGATGCGTGGGAATCACGTTCGCTCGATTGGGAAGAGGCGATTCGCGCCGATTACATCAAGCGTTTTGACGAAAAAATGTCGGGGGACGCGGACAAACTTTCAAAGACCACAAAATTTTCGCTCGACTCGTTGAAGCTGGTCGACGACGAAGAAATGCGTGAGGAAATTACGTTAGGTAACGTTTCTGTGCAGCTCAGGAATGTCTGTGACTACGAACTGTTCGCGCTGACAAAACGGGTCGAAGGCCTGCTCGAGGTAACCCAACTAAAGGACGCGCGGAATCCGGTACTCCCACCAGTGTTTTGCCGCGCACTGCTGGCGGGACTGACGGCTGCAGAGGTTACCGCTTCGCAGCGTTGTGAGATTTTGCAGGCTGGTTCACCGGTGCTTGGTGAGGTGCTCAACGAGACGCTAAAGGAAGCGAACGAAATCCTTGTCAGCCACGGGTTTATGATTGAACTTCCCGTCGCTTACGGAAAACAAATCAATAAATCGATATCACGTGCGCCGCTGAAGCTGGCGACCGGGTCGTGGCAATCGGTTGGAGGTGGCGCAAGCGGCGGCAGGGCGGCAGGCAAGGCTGGGGCAGGCGGCAGCGCGGCTGGCAGCGCAGGTAACAACAGCGGTGGTTTAGGGGGTGGCTCAAGTGGTGGCACGGGAGCCGGTAGTGTTGGCGGGGTGTTAGGTGCCGATGCGCAACTACCAACGAGCCTCCCGGATCTGTTTGCACGCTTACTCGCCAGGCTACCAGCCGTGGAAGGCGTTTCTCTTGGTGCCGGCGCTGTAAGTAGTAGCGCCGGCAATAGCGGGGGCAGCGCGTCAACCGCAGGGAGTCCAACTGACGGCAACACGAGCGGTCAATCGCTTGACCAGCTGCTCGCTCGACTGTTGACAAGCGTGCCGCAAGCCGCAGGTGCGATAGCGGTAGGGCCTACCTCTACCGATGCGTCCGTAGGTGCATCGGCGACGTCTGCCGCCGGGGAAGCGGCCGGCAGCGGAAGTGCCTCGGGTGGCGGCGTGCAGGTCACACTCGACCCAAAATTACTCGAGGCGCTGGAGCGCTTTGCCGCCAGCACAGCGATCTCCGCCGCGTCCGTGCCAACGTCCGGCGTGGCTCGCACAACGCCGGTTTCCGCAGCAACTTTTGCGGCAGCCACTCCCGGCACACAGTTTTCACTGCTGCAAACGCAACCCGCCTCTGCGGTGAACAACGCGCTATCCGGGGATGCCGCAGCAGCACATGACGCAGATGAAACCATGCCATTTGCGGCGTTACCGGTTGATCCGCAATACGCACAAACAGAAAAGCTTGCTGCGGTCGCTCGGGCGCCGAAACCGGTGCTGACAAACTTGGTGCGACAGGCCGCGCCAATCCTCGCGCCAACCATGCAGCCGGTGCAGGCCATGATTACCGATGTGGTCGCCGGTGTGTTTGATCGCATCTTTGCCGCGCCGGAAATTCCGGACTCAATTAAGGCATTGATTGGCAAACTGCAGCTACAGATCTTTAAAGCCTCCATGCAAGATCCGCAGATTTTCATCAACGCCGAGCATCCATTGCGACGCTTCGTTGATGAACTCGCCGACATTGGTGTGAAGCGGCGGCAGTCACTTTTACAAGGCGACCCGGTATACGAGCGGATTGCGGCCATCGTCAACAATCTGCATCAAAACTTTGAAGTTGATCCGAAAGCCATTGAGCGGGCAAACCACCAAATCTCCGCGTTCATTCAAGCTGAAGAAGAGAGCGCCCAAGGCGTCATTTTTGACTCGGTGGTTGAAGTGCAGCAGCAAGAAGAAGTCGAGATGGGTTCGTCGATGGCGGCCTTTGAAGTAGATCGGCGGTTTGCCGGCAAGATGTTTTTGCGATTAATCAAAGAGTTCGTCAGAGTCCACTGGCAGGCTGTGCTGGCCAAGGACTACTTGGTTGACGGCGAAGACGGCGAGCAGTGGAAGGCTGATCTTGCCACGCTCGACGAACTACTGTGGAGCGTGAGCCCAAAAGAGGTCACTAAAGACCGTGCGAAGTTTCTGAAGTTGTTGCCGACATTGCTCAGCAGGCTGAATGCGGGTCTTGATCGCATCGGGCTCTCGCCTGAAGCCCGGGCACCCTACTTTCAGGTGATGGTGGCCGCACACACGTCGTTGCTCCGCGCGGCAAAGGACGGTGCTGGACATTCGGCTGGTGACGTTGAGGATCAACCGTTGGCACTGGCGAGTGATCCACGTCAAAAGCTGCGCAAGCGTACCACCACGATTGCGCGCGGGCAGTGGATCGAGATGACTGACGACGACGGAGACTTGCAACGTTGTAGGCTATCGTGGGTCAGCCCGTTGAAAGAAACTTTTGTATTAAAAAACTACGATACCAAGGAAGCGGTGACGCTCACGGCCGAGGAGTTTCAGCTTTTAGAATCGCAGGGGCGCATCAAACTCATCGAAGAGCACTCTTTGACTGAGCGCAGTATTCAGGGCGCAATCCTTGGCATGCTAGATACGCCGAGTACGCCAAATATCCCGAATACGCCGAATTTCCCAAGTACACCGAATCCAAAAAATGAGGCCCGCGTTATCAGCGCTGCAACTGACGGTCACACTGCCGCTAGCTAGATCATGCGCCCGCGCCGAGTTTGCGGGCGCGTTGTTCGGCGCGACTATTTTCGGCGGCGGCGACGTCAGCCCGCCAGTCGCAACTGACCCAACCGGTAAGATTCTCCATCGCAATGGTGGCCAGCGCTGCGACGTAGGGCGGCGTGTCGTTCGCCACCGGCAGGTAGTTAAATTCAATGCCACCCGCATGCAAAAAAGTTTCGCGCGCTTCGTCGGCAATTTCTTCTAACGTTTCGAGGCAGTCTGCGGCAAATCCCGGGCAGATTACATCCACTCGACGCGTGCCCGCGCTACCCAACGCCTCAAGGGTTTTATCCGTGTACGGCTGTAGCCATTCCGCCTTGCCAAATCGCGATTGGAACGTAACAACGTAATCGCTTGGCTGCAAACCAAGACGCTCGCCAATCAAACGTGCGGTCTTGTGGCATTGACAATGATAGGGATCGCCGCGGTCGAGATGAAATTTCGGCACACCGTGGAACGTCATGAGTAATTTGTCGGTCGAAAAATTTGGTCGCCCGATTTTCTGCCATTGCGCTTCAACGTTGTGCGCCATGGCGTCGATGTAGGCGGGATGATCGTGGTAACTGCGGACAAACCTGATTCCTGGCACGTTGCGCCACTTGGTCAGTACCCGCGCGAGTTGATCAAATGTGGAGCCGGTGGTGCTGGCGGCGTACTGCGGATAGAGCGGCAACACCAACACGTTATTACATTGTTGACGCTTCAGTTCTTCGAGCTGCGAAGCCATAGAGGGATTGCCGTAGCGCATCGCTGGTAATACCACCAACGGCCCCGGCGTGAGACTGGCGAGGGCGCTACCGACCAGCGCCGCCTGCCGTTCGGTATACACGCGCAGTGGTGAACCCTCTGCCATCCAGATGCTGGCGTATTTGGCGGCGGTTTTTTTCGGCCGTACATTCAGGATGATGCCGTTCAGAATAATCCACCAAACGAGCCTTGGTATCTCGACAATTCGTATGTCAGAAAGAAATTCTTTCAAGTAGCGCCGAACTGCTGTTGGGGTTGCCGCATCTGGCGTACCAAGGTTGACCAGCAGAACGCCGGTCTTGGCTTGGGTGCCGTGTGTGTAGTTTGGTTCAGTGGAAAAGGACATGTTTACTTTACTTGTTCGGC
>JACMOJ010000553.1 GCA_014378085.1 Burkholderiales bacterium
CCGGTGGCAACGCCTTCTTTATCTTTTGCCGCCAGCTCCGCTTCCGTGGTGCCGCCCTGTTTGGTGCGTTCAATGAATTCCGCGACCGCCGGGCTGGACTTCGCCGCGTGCAGCGCAAGCGGATGTTCGGGCGCCACCGCGCAAAACGTCACACCCATGATGGTGTCGGCGCGGGTTGTGAATACAAACAGTTTGCCTTCCTGAATCAAGCCACCCTCTCCCCGGCCCTTTCCCCTGCCCCCCACCGCAAGGGGCGAGGGTGAGAGATGAGATTCGTCTGCGCGAATCTGGTGTGTGAAAGCAAATCGAACCCCGACTGATTTGCCGATCCAATTTTCCTGCATCGTGCGTACTTGGGGCGGCCAACCGTCGAGCTTGTGTTTAACGCAGTCGAGCAACTCGTCGGCGAATTGTGTGATCGCCAAGTAGTAGCCGGGAATCTCTTTTTTCTCGACCAGCGCGCCAGACCGCCAGCCACGTCCGTCGATCACCTGCTCATTGGCCAACACGGTTTGATCGATGGGATCCCAATTCACCGATTGGGTTTTTCGATACGCAATACGCTTTTCCAGCATTTTGAGAAACAGCCACTGGTTCCACTTGTAATAGTCTGGCTTGCAAGTGGTGACTTCGCGCGACCAGTCAAACGCCAGCCCCAACGGCTGCATCAGCGCTTTCATGTCGGCGATGTTTTGGTACGTCCACTCAGCAGGCGGCGCGCCGTTGGCGATCGCCGCATTTTCAGCGGGCATGCCAAACGCATCCCAGCCCATCGGCATTAAGACGTTGTAACCCTTCATGCGCAAATGCCGCAACATGACGTCGTTGATGGTGTAGTTGCGCACGTGGCCCATGTGCAGCTTGCCGGAGGGGTAAGGCAGCATCGAACAAGCGTAGAACTTTGGCTTTAGATTACCGGCCTTGTCTGTGGCGTATTCGGTGACGCGGTATGCGTCGCTCTTCTGCCATGCCGCTTGTGCGGCAGCCTCAATCGATTTTGGGTCGTATTTTGTTTGTTGCGCTGAATCCATTTGTGGGGCAAAAGCGTATGGTTTATCAATCAGGCATTATACAGAGGCCCTCTATGGGAACCTTGTTATCTCGCGTTGATTGCAATGTGAACGGTGGCGCAATGGTAGACAAACGCGCCCCAGATTTAATCGTTTTGGAGGATATTTTATGAAGACACGAGTCACTTTTTTCGTCTCGGCACTAATCGCGGTGGCGTCAAGTTTGTTTGCGCTGCACGCAACAGCGGCCACAGCGGCCGCAACGGTCGGCAAGATCGAGAGTTTGCAGCTCCCGGCATGGCTGGATCGAGGCGGACTAACCGTGCCAGCGGCGCCCGGCATCGAGCTTTTTGCCGGAGACACGCTGCGCACCGGCAAAGGCGCGAGGCTGCTCATCGGGCTGAACGAAGGCAGTCTCGTTCGCCTTGGTGAAAATGCCATTTTTGAAGTGACCAAGGCCGAGCGCAAGAGCGGTATCTTTACCGCCGCATTCGCCGTTATTGAGGGTGCGTTTCGCTTCACCACCCGGGCAGCCGGGAAACTACAGGCGCGGGATGTTTCGATTAGGGTCGCGCGTAACGCCACCATCGGCATCCGTGGCACCGATCTTTGGGGCCGTGGCCGCGACGATAAGGACATCGTTTGTTTGATTGAGGGCAAGATCGATGTCACAGGCAACGACAACAAAACTGCAAGGCTTGATCAGCCGCTGCAATTTTTCCAGTCGACACGTAACGCACCGCCCGAGCCGATCAGCCTGCTCGATCCCAAACAGCTCGCGATTTGGGCGGTTGAAACGGATCTCGACGCGGGCCGGGGTGCGACGGAAAACGGGCAGTGGAAACTGGTGATCGGCGGTTTTGCTTCGCGCGACGCGATGTTGTCCGCGAGCCGTGGTTTGCGTGATGCGGGGTATGGGGTGGAAAAATCCGTCGGCAACACGCTTCGACTGGACAAACTCGCCAGCGAAGCCGAGGCAAAGGCGCTCGGCGAAAAACTCGCCGCCGAATTCAGCCTGCCAAGTGTGAAGGCCATCAAGTAAGCGCGCAAAGTAGGACCGTTCACGTGATCTTGTGGCGGCTGCGCAAGAAAATTGCGCAGCACGGCCGCTGAACTTCAGACCGCCGCCTATAATCTGCGGCAATCTTTCTGTTGTGGTTCTCGATGTTTGCCAACGCGCCGCCGTCTTCTGCTGTATCCCCCCGCCTGCTTGAAAATCTGAATCCGGAACAACTCCGCGCGGTCACGCTGCCGCGTGAATCTGCGCTGGTGTTGGCGGGTGCCGGGTCGGGTAAGACGCGGGTGTTGACAACAAGAATTGCTTACCTGATTCAGTCAGGACAAGCCTCACCCGGGTCGATCCTCGGCGTGACCTTTACCAACAAAGCGGCGAAGGAAATGCTCACGCGGCTGTCCTCGATGATGCCCATCAACACGCGCGGCATGTGGATCGGTACGTTCCATGGCCTGTGTAATCGGCTGTTGCGCGCGCATCACCGCGATGCCAATCTGCCGCAAACCTTTCAGATTCTCGATTCCGCCGACCAGCAATCCGCCATCAAGCGGTTGCTGAAAGTGATGAATGTCGACGATGAAAAATTCAAGCCGCGCGAGATAGGCTACTTCATCAACGGCGCAAAGGATCAAGGGCTGCGCGCCAATATGGTCGAGGCGCGTGATGAATTCACCCGCCGACAAGTCGAGATATATCAGGCCTACGATGAGCAGTGCCAGCGCGAGGGTGTTGCTGACTTTGCCGAGCTGCTGCTGCGTTGTTACGAACTGCTTTTCAAAAATGCGCCGTTGTTGGAACACTATCGAGAGCGCTTTCAGTTTGTGTTGGTGGATGAATTTCAAGACACCAACCGGCTGCAATATCAGTGGATTCAACTGCTCGCGGGAAAAAACGCGGCCGTATTTGCGGTCGGTGATGACGATCAATCAATCTACGGGTTTCGAGGAGCAGAGGCGGCCAACATGCGCGAATTCCAACGTGATTTTGCGCAGGGCAATGTGATTAAACTGGAACAAAACTACCGCTCGCAGGGCAATATTCTTGATGCTGCCAATGCGGTGATCTCGCACAACAAAGATCGGCTCGGCAAAAATCTGTGGACCGACGAAGGCAAGGGCGAACCGCTACGCATCTATGCGGCCTCAACTGACGCCGATGAAGCGCAGTTTGTGATTGATGAGGTCAAGGCGCTGCATCGAGAAGGAAAAAATCTTTCCGGCATGGCGCTGTTGTATCGATCCAATGCGCAGTCACGGGTGCTGGAACATACGCTGTTCCGTGCGGGCATCGCCTATCGCGTTTATGGCGGCATGCGTTTTTTTGAGCGGCAAGAGGTCAAACATGCGCTGGCCTATCTGCGCCTTGCTGGCAATCCCAACGACGATGGCGCATTTTCTAGGGTGGTCAATTTCCCGCCGCGCGGCATCGGCGCACGATCGGTTGAACAAGTGCAAGAGCTGGCACAGCGTTACAACGTCTCGATGTATGAGGCCGCGCTAAACGGTATCGCGCAGGGCACCATCACCGGGCGCAGTGCGTCGGCAATCGGCACCTTCCTCAAAGTTGTCGAGGGCTTGAAGTCATCATCCACCGCCGTCTCGCTGGGTGAATTGGTTGATGAGGCAATGGAAAAAGCTGGATTGAAAGCGCATTACCAAACCGAGCGCGAAGGCGCGGATCGACTTGAGAACTTGGCCGAATTGGTCACCGCGTGTACACAATTTGAAGACAGTTATGAAGGCGACGACACCACGCTGGTTGGATTCTTGACCCACGCCAGCTTGGAGGCGGGCGACCACGAAGCCTCGGCGAGTGATGATGCCTTGCAACTCATGACCGTACACGCTGCAAAAGGCCTCGAGTTTGATCATGTATTTCTTGGCGGCTTGGAAGAAGGATTGTTTCCCCACGAGAATTCGATGAACGACTTTGCCGGGGTTGAGGAAGAGCGTCGTCTGATGTACGTCGCGATCACACGTGCAAGAAAACGTCTTTACCTTTCGTATGCCGGCCAGCGCATGCTGCATGGTCAGACGCGTTACGGCATCGTCTCGCGTTTTCTTGATGAGATTCCGCCGGCGTTGTGCAAGTGGATCGTGGTGCCGGACAAACAGGCCGCTTACGGGACCACAGCCAACAAAGGTTACGGTAGCGGCGGCGGCTGGGAAAAGTCCGGCGCGCGAGGTTCCTATTCGGCAGAGATGCGGGGTGGGCAAAGCAGCGGCGGCCAAGTCAGCGGTGGCCAAACCTATACC